>NZ_JARDAL010000046.1:0-31897 GCF_048957595.1 Acinetobacter sp. AS5
GACAATTTTATATACTCCATAAACCCTTTAAATTAATTAGGTGGTTTATGTCGCACTTCAAGTTTTACTCTGCCATGTCTTGAAATATCGAAAACTCATCAAGGATAGAAATTAAATCTCCTTCTTTAATAGTCCAATGAGTTCCTTGAAGTTCAGCAAGATTTATTTTTAAATTTTTAATTAATAAATTTTTTGTACTATTATAGTCTTCGATATCATCTCTTGGATCAGCTTTGTTTAGTGTTTTTTTGAAATTATATAAATTTAATTTTTTACAGTAAGTAGTTAATATTCTATTTTTTTTGTCTAATCTAAAATCTTTTATTTTTACTAGAAAAGTTTGAAATCTTAGATCATCAAAAATAATTAATGTAGGATAACTTTTTATTTCATTAAGAAATTCATTAGGCATTTTATCAAAATTATATTTAAGATTTTCATCTGTAAATTCTAAAAATCTATAAAGAGGAATTCTGAAAGAAATATTACCATCACTATTTACATGTAAATCAGAAGCATCGTTTAATTTTATTAAATTATAAAACATATTAAAAAAACCCCGCATTAAGCGAGGTTTTTATAACATGAAATCAATTAATTAGCGAATAAATTAACCAATCAATTTCTTCATCAACTCATTCACTTGCGCAGGGTTAGCTTTCCCTTTTGCAGCTTTCATCACTTGACCAACAAGACCGTTGAAAGCTTTCTCTTTACCAGATTTATACTCTTCAACCATCTTCTCATTGGCAGCAAGTACTTCCTTAATAATCGCTTCAATTGCGCCTGTATCAGTTTCCTGTTTCAAGCCTTTCTCAGCAATAATTTCGTCCGCAGATTTGCCTTCGTCCCACATAAAGCCGAAGACTTGCTTCGCGATCTTACCGTTAATTGTGTTGTCCACAATACGTGCAATCATACCACCAAGTTTTTCAGCTGATACAGGAGAGTCAGCCAAATCTAGGCCTGCTTTATTTAAAGCACCTGAGAATTCGCCCATCACCCAGTTTGCCGCAATCTTACCTTGTGCAGCGCCACCAGCAGCCTTAACAACTTCTTCGTAGAACTCTGACATTTCACGAGTCAATGTAAGCACGTGAGCATCGTACTCAGTCACACCGAAGTCAGCCACGAAACGCGCACGACGTGCAGCAGGCAACTCAGGCATGGTTGCTTTAATTGCTTCGATTTGCTCATCCGCAATCACCACGGGCAACAAGTCTGGGTCAGGGAAGTAGCGGTAATCGTTCGCCTCTTCTTTAGAACGCATTGAGCGCGTTTCCATCTTCACAGGGTCGAACAAACGCGTTTCTTGATCGATGGTGCCATCCCAGTCCAGAATTTCCATCTGACGCTCAATTTCAACATTGATCGCTTGTTCAATGAAACGGAATGAGTTCAGGTTTTTCAATTCACAACGTGTACCAAATGGTTGACCCGGACGACGTAAAGACACGTTACAGTCACAGCGGAACGAACCTTCGGCCATGTTACCATCGGAAATACCTAACCAGCGCACTAGCGTGTGAATCGCTTTAATGTATGCAACCGCTTCTTCAACTGAACGCATATCCGGTTCAGAAACGATTTCAAGCAGCGGCGTACCGGCACGGTTTAAATCGATACCAGACATGCCTTCAAACTGGTCATGAATCGATTTGCCTGCATCTTCCTCTAAATGCGCACGCGTTACGCCAATGCGTTTAACGGTGCCATCTTCAAGCTGGATGTCGATATGACCCAAACCCACAATCGGGTTGTCCATCTGGCTGATCTGGTAGCCTTTTGGAGAATCCGGGTAGAAATAGTTTTTACGGGCAAACACCGAAGCCTGATCTATGTAAGCGTCGATACCTAAACCAAAGCGAATCGCAAGATCAACCACTTCTTTGTTCAATACCGGCAATACGCCCGGCATGGCTAAATCAACCAAGCTGGCTTGGGTGTTTGGATCATTACCGAATACAGTCGATGAGCCCGAGAAAATTTTGGTATTGGTGGCAAGCTGAGTATGAATCTCGATACCAATAACGACTTCCCAACCATCAATCAGGTTGGATTTCGGTTTAGCCGATTTTTGAGCTTGAGCCATTATGCATTCTCCTCAGCAATTGCAGCGCGTTGTGTATGCCAATCTGTGGCCTGTTGATACTGGTGTACCACAGACAACAATTGAGATTCTGACCAGTAATTACCAATCAGCTGTAAGCCAACTGGCAAGTTGTTCTGGTCAAAACCGACAGGCGCGTTAATCGCAGGAAGACCTGCCAGGTTTACCGCAAGTGTGTAAATATCGCCCAGGTACATTTCAACTGGCGTTAAATCCGCACCAATTTTATAGGCAGTCGTTGGCGCAGAAGGTGCCGCGATGACATCGACAGATTCAAATGCTTTTAAGAAATCTTGTTGAATGAGACGACGTACTTTCTGTGCTTTTACATAGTAAGCATCGTAATAACCTGCAGACAGGGCATACGTACCAATCAGGATACGGCGTTGTACTTCTGCACCAAAACTTTCTGAACGTGAACGTTTGTACAGGTCCATCAGGTCCACCGGATTTTCTGCGCGGTAGCCATAACGCACGCCGTCATAACGTGACAGATTCGAAGAGGCTTCAGCAGGCGCGATCAGATAGTAAGTCGGCACATAGCTTTCAGTCATGTTGAGATCAATCTCAACCAGAATTGCGCCCATTTCTTCCAGTTTTTTTAAGGATTCTTCCACACGTGCTTTTACGTCTGCATCCAGACCTTCCACATTGAAGTATTGCTTTGGAATACCGATGCGCAAACCTTTTACCGATGTAGTGTTCAGATTTGCCACATAGTCATCAACGTCTTTGTCCATTGAGGTTGAATCCTTGGCATCATGACCTGCCATCACATTCATCAGGTAAGCACAGTCTTCCGCCGAACGCGCCATCGGACCGCCTTGATCCAGTGATGAGGCATAAGCAATCATACCGAAACGTGATACACGGCCATAGGTCGGTTTAAGGCCGGTGAGGCCACAGAATGACGCAGGTTGGCGAATAGAACCACCGGTATCAGTACCAGTTGCAAATGGTGCTAAATCCGCTGCCACAGCTGCTGCAGAGCCACCAGAAGAGCCGCCAGGGACATGACCCAGGTTCCAAGGGTTAGCCGTTGCGCCGTAATATGAGTTCTCAGAGGTTGAACCCATCGCGAATTCGTCCATGTTCACTTTACCTAAAGTGACCAGGCCCGCAGCTTTGCCTTTCGCTACTACGGTTGCATCGTAAGGAGAGATAAAATTGTCCAGCATTTTTGAACCGGCAGTGGTCTTGATGCCTTGGGTACAGAAAATGTCTTTGTGGGCAACTGGCACACCAGTCAGGGCAGAGGCATTGCCAGCTTTGATTGCAGCATCGGCAGCATCAGCTTCAGCTAATGCCTGTTCAGCAGTTACCGTCACATAAGCCTTGACCTGTGCATCAATTTTTGCGATGCGCTTTAAGTAGTGTTCAGTCAATTCGCGAGATGAAAACTGGGCATTTGCCAGACCTTCACTAAGTTCACGAATGGATAAGCGATGTAAATCTGTCATGAGAAATAATTCTTTACGTTTAATTTAATAAAAAGAATGAACTGGGTAGTAATTACTCAATCACGCGCGGTACGAGGTACAAGCCATCCTGAACAGCTGGTGCAACTGCTTGGTATTGCTCACGATGATTGGTTTCGGTAACCACATCATCACGTAGCGGCTGAGGGTGGTCGAAAGGGCTTTTCAGGGGTTCAATACCGTCGGTATTGATGCCTTTCAGGGTTTCCATCATGCCTAAAATTTTATTTAAACTTTGAGCATATTCAGCAGATTGCGTATCATTGAGAGATAACCTTGCAAGGTTGGCAATGGCTGAAACTGTTTCTGCACTTAAATCTGCAGAATGCTGTGCATCCGATGTAGACATAATATTACCTAATCAGTATTAAAAAAATTCAAATTATCATGCGTTATGATAAGCGATTGACTTGTCCAAATCATCACATTTAGTTAAAGTGGCCACCTTGCGTCCATATAAAGTTTAACTGAGAACGTCCCCGTGATTCTAAAACGACTAATAGGCTTGTTTTCGCCCGATCTTGCCATTGATTTAGGTACAGCAAATACACTTATTTATGCGCCAGGACGAGGCATTATATTAAATGAACCGACGGTTGTAGCCATCCGTCATAGTGGTTCACATAAAATTGTTGCGGCAGTCGGTCTTGAAGCGAAGCAAATGCTAGGTCGTACCCCAGCCAATATCTCAGCGATCCGTCCTATGAAGGACGGTGTGATTGCGGATTTTGAAGTCACTGAGACCATGCTGAATCAGTTTATTCGCAAAGTACATGAAAACCGTTTATTCACTCCGGCACCGCGTGTGGTGGTTTGCGTGCCATGTAAATCGACTCTGGTTGAGCGCCGTGCCATTCGTGAAGCCGTGTTTAATGCGGGCGCACGTGATGTACGTTTAATCGAAGAGCCAATGGCAGCAGCGATTGGTGCAGGGATGCCAGTCGAGCAGGCTTGTGGTTCGATGGTGGTTGATGTGGGCGGTGGTACTACTGAAATTGCGATTATCTCGCTGCAGGGTTGTGTTTATGCCGATTCTTTACGTATTGGCGGTGATGTATTTGATGAACAGATCATTAACTATGTGCGTAAGGCGCATGGCTGTGTGATCGGTGAAACTACGGCTGAAGTGATCAAAAAAGAAGTGGGTATGGCATTGCCTGATGAAGGTGCTAAACCACTTGAAATTGAAGTTCGTGGCCGTAACCTCGCAGAAGGTGTGCCTCGTGCGATTGTGGTCAATTCAGATGAAGTGACCCAAGCAATTTCTGATCCATTGCAAAACATCGTGTCTGCGGTGAAATCTGCTTTAGAACATACACCTCCTGAGCTTTCTTCGGACATCGCTGAACGCGGTATCGTGTTAACCGGTGGTGGTGCATTGCTACGTAACCTGGACAAGCTACTTGCCAAAGAAACTGGCCTGCCAGTGGTAGTGGCAGAAGATCCACTATCATGTGTGACTCGTGGTGGCGGCAAGGTCCTCGAATTTTTCGACAACCCAAATCATGACATGTTATTCGTAGGCTAAGAAAAGGATCCGGCGGGTGCAAGCACATCTGTTTTCTCGACAACCGCCATCTTTTCGCTCTTTTATCATTGCATTGGTAACATGCCTGGTGGTGCTTTTCTTTGATTGGCGCATGCCGCATGTTGTTCAACCTGCAAGGGATGTCCTGTACGCTGCTTATAATCCTATTTATGCGGTGGCCAGCTATCCGGTATTGTCGCGAGAGTGGTTGAATCAACAAACCAAGTCTGAAGCTCAATTGCGTCGGGAAAATACCGCGATGCAGGCCGAGCTGTTACAGGCACAGGTACGCTTACAAAAAATCTCTGAACTTTCTGCTGAAAATACCCGTTTGCGCGGTCTATTGGACACGCCGCTGATCATTGATGGACGTATTGAAATTGCCGAAGTGATTGGCACCGATGCCGATCCATTACGGCATATTATCGTGATCAACCGGGGTTCGAATAACGAGCTGAAAGTGGGGCAAACGGTACTGGATGACAAGGGCATCATGGGGCAGATTATCAATGTCTATCCGCATAGTAGCCGGGTCATGTTGTTGTCTGATAAAGAACATTCACTGTCAGTGCGTCTGGAACATACAGGTATGCGTGCCATTGTCTCGGGTACAGGTGATCTGGGACGTTTAAAAATGGAATATGTACCGACCAGCGCCAATATCAAGGTCGGTGAAAAAGTCTATAGTTCGGGCTTGGGCCAACATTTTCCGGCAGGTTATCTGGTAGGGCAGGTGTCTAAAGTACAACGGCATAATTCCGGAGAATTTGCCCAGATTGATGTGACGCCTGCGGCTCAACTCGCCGGTGGACATCATGTGGTGGTATTATTTTCTGATTCATTAGCGATGGAGCAACCGCATGTCAATCGCTAAGATGAAATCCAGAAAGCATCGTGATCCTTTAATGGCCATTGTCATTTCGGTGATTGTGGCTTCCATTTTAATGGTCTATCCACTTTCCTATAATCTCTCGGGCTGGCGTCCGCTGTTTATGCTGATGATCATGCTCTTCTGGGTGTTGTGTCAGCCGACCTGGTGCGGGATCTGGTTTGCCTTTGGTACCGGTATTTTTATTGATCTGCTGCTGGATGCACCTTTGGGTCTGAATGCGCTGAGCTTTATCATTATTGCCTTTTTAGCCCGCTTTCTAACCCGTGAGCGCCGTATCCTGACCTTTAATAATCTCTGGGTGATTATGGGGCTGGCGATTGTCGCGCATCTGCTAATGATCTTTTTTTCCCAGATTGTGGCTGGCGTGCAATTTTCTTATGCAAGGCACTGGATTCCGATGCTGACCAGTATTTTGGTTTGGCCTGCTATTTATTATGTGCTCAAAAAATGGCGCGTATAATTCTTGCTTCGAGCTCACCCCGGCGCCGCGAGTTGTTACAGCAACTCGGGCTGAGCTTCGATATTTACAGCCCAGAAATTGACGAATCGGTACAAGCAGGCGAGTCGGTCGCAGCCTATGTTGAACGTCTGGCACGAGCCAAAGCAGATGCCGTGGCTGAGTATTATCCAGATGCCATCATCATTGCTGCGGATACCAGTCTGGGGGTGGATCAGGAGATTCTGGGTAAGCCTGAATCCAAACAACATGCGATTGAAATGTGGACAAAAATCTCCGGTCGGTGGCATGATGTCTATAGCGGTGTCTGTGTTCGTACAAAGCATGAAAAATACAGTATAGTGGTACGCACACAGGTCGAATTTCAAATCCTGAGCGCTGCAGATATGGAAAGTTACTGGGCGACAGGTGAGCCACTGGGTAAAGCCGGAGCTTATGCGATTCAAGGAATTGCAGCACGTTATATTCCAAAAATACAGGGCAGTTATTCCAATGTGGTTGGCTTGCCTTTATATGAGACAGTACAGTTATTGCAGACGGTTAAGGCACTAAATTAACTGCTGAAAAGAATTCTTATAATGTTTTGAGTGTAATTATGTCTGACGAGTTGTTGATTAACGTCACGCCGATGGAATGTCGGGTCGCGTTAATTGAAAACGGCACGGTCAATGAACTGTTTGTCGAGCGTACGGCCAAGCGTGGCCTGGTAGGGAATGTCTATAAAGGAAAAGTGGTGCGGGTCTTACCTGGCATGCAGGCTGCTTTCGTGGATATCGGCCTCTCTCGCACTGCGTTTTTGCATATCAATGATATGGTCTGGCCTCGCAATCAGCCAACCCCAAATGTCTTTGAGCTACTTCAACCGGGACAAGTCCTCACGGTTCAGGTGATGAAAGATATGCTCGGTACTAAAGGCGCACGCCTGTCTACCGATCTGTCGATTCCTTCGCGTTATTTGGTGCTGATGCCATATGGCAATCATATCGGGGTATCGCAACGGATTGAATCCGAGGAAGAGCGGAATCGCTTGCGATCACTTATTGAGCGTATTCAGGCGGAACATAAGCTGCCAGGTTCGGTGATTGTCCGTACTGCAGCAGAAGGGATTGAAGAAGAAGCCATCGCACAGGATATGGCTTATCTGGCCAAGCTTTGGGAATATATCCAGCGCAAGCAAAAGATTATTGCAGTACCGTCTTTAATCTTTGAAGAATTGCCTTTACCGCAACGGGTGATTCGTGATCTGGCCAATGAAGAAACTGCCAAAATTTACGTTGATTCACGTGAAATTCATGCCAAATTACAGGAATTTGTCGAAGAATTTGTCCCAAACATGAAAGACCGTTTGCTGCATTATCCGGGTGAGCGGCCAATTTTCGACTTGTATAATGTCGAAGAAGATCTGCAGAAGGCATTGCAAACCCGAGTCGCATTGAAGTCTGGCGGTTATCTGATGATTGACCAGACGGAAGCCATGGCCACAATTGATGTCAATACCGGTTCTTATGTCGGTGGCCGTTCGCTGGAGGATACGGTTTTTAAAACCAATATGGAAGCGACCGATGTCATCGCACGTCAGTTACGGCTGCGCAATCTGGGCGGCATTATTATCATTGATTTCATTGATATGCAGGAAGCGCAGCATCGTGAAGAAGTGATGAAACAGTTCGAGCGCATGCTGGAACGTGACCATGCCAAAACCAAGATTACTCAGGTGTCAGAACTGGGCTTGGTGGAAATGACCCGAAAACGTACCCGTGAGTCACTGGAACATCTGCTCTGTGAGTCTTGTCCGACCTGTCAGGGACGTGGTTATGTCAAAACAGCCGAGTCAGTATGTTACGAAATATTCAGGGAAATTCTGCGTTATGCCCGTGCTTATGAATCACAGAGTGGCTTTACTGTCGTGGCGCATCCGGCTGTTATTGATCGTCTATTAACAGCAGAAGCGCCTGCAGTCGCTGATCTAGAACATTTCATTAATCGCGTGATTAAGTTTCAGGTGGAAAATCTGTATACGCAAGAGCAATACGATATCATTCTCAGCTGAAATTGTAACAGAATATCGTTAAACACTTGTTACATCTGAAATTTTACAACAGGGCCTTTATTTACAATACTAGATGCATGAATTAGCCAAAGCCGTTTCTCCCAGTTTCAGGCTTAGCAAAAGGAGTGTGTGATGAGTATGAGTAAAGCAGTAATCCATAAAGGCCTAAAACACGTATTAGAACCAAAGACTGTACATGCAGGATATATCGTTGATGAGCGTGGTAATGAAGTTCAAATTACCGCGAGCATGATCCGTAACGTCTGCCATCAATTATTACAACAGTGCCGTACCATAAAAAGCTGATTGCATTTGTGCATTGTTTCTAACTTATCAAAAATGATTTGGACAGACATTTAAATCGAGAAGTCTTCCAAAAGTTCTAAAATAATTTAAAAAGATTTCCAAAAATAAAGAAAAGGGACCAGATCGGTCCCTTTATTCTGTGCTCAAAGACTGGCAAAAATGATCAATACCTTTGACAATCCATCTCTTTTATTTATTCATCCGCGGCTAGCTTACCGCCCGCAACTTTGGGACAGGTTCGCCATCTACAATAAGTTCAAAACGTTGAATTTCTTCTTCTAGATGCGCCAGCAAGTTCTGCATTTTCGGCAGGGCATTACGACATGCGGTCAAGCCGACTTCCAGTTTATCTAGATAGCTGGTCATGGTGATATTCAAGGCCTGACCATCGAGTACGATAGAAGCCGGATAAAGTGCTTCAAGACGTGCACCATTCCAGTAAAGGGGCTCTTGTGGCCCAGGTACATTGGAAATAATGACGTTAAAGGCCTGACGTTTCGGCATTAAACCGGAGGCAATATTCAGACCTGCTGCACCATAGACAAAGGCACTATAGTTCAAAATCTGGTTTGCATTCATGCGTTTAAAGCGTTCTTTGGCGCTCAGCACACTGCGGCGTACGATCTTGAGACGTTCCAGCGGATCTTCTTTATGTGTGCCCAGATTGGCCAGAATCATGGTAATACGGTTGGATATATCTGAATCGTCACTACGAACCGAAGCTGGAACCATGGCAATTAAGGGTTTTTTCGGTAAGGCATTTTGTGATAATAAATATTCACGTAACGCGCCTGAACAAATGGCCAGGACGATATCATTAATGGTCACGCCCAACGCTTTGGAAATATGACGTAAACGTGAAAATTCGAAAGATTGTGCCGCAAAGCGACGTGAAGCACTGACGCGTTGATTCAGAATACTGCTTGGCGCCTGAAAGCTAGATACATAATCCGGATTGCGTCCCATATCTTTCATGACGGTTTGTGACAGTTCATAAGCAACTCGTGGTGCACATTCCAGCTGTCCTTTAATGGTTTGCAGGACATTTTTAAACTTGTTAACTTTAGGTGCTTTAAGGCGTTTGGCACGTGGGCCTTCCACACACCAAGGCGGTACAATACTCTTGGCATTTGGATCATGTGAAAGCGACTTTTCGACCAGACGCATGCCAGCAATTCCATCCACCATAGCATGGTGAATTTTGAAATACATGGCAAAACGATTACCTTCAATGCCCTCAATGATATGACAGGTCCATAAAGGTTTGGCGCGATCAATCAGGGCACTATGTTCTTGTGAAATATAGGTTAGCAATTCACGGATACGGCCCGGTTTTGGCAGGGCAATATGACGAAAATGATGATCTAAATCAAATTCCTGGTCTTCATCCCAAAACAGGCCGTTTAAATAATTGTTAAAAGGTGGGATTGGAGAGCATTTCGAATTTTGGATATCCGTGACTAGATCCTGAATAAAGGAAGCTGGCGCATTGTCGGGAATTTGGAATAAAAATAGTCCACCTACATGCATAGGCTGCTGCCGTTTCTCTAAAGTTAAGAAAATAAAATCAATTGGATGTAATGGACGCATAGCGTGGATTGCCTCACTGCATTCTCTATGGCTTTTTTGCTAAAAAGCCTTGTTAGAATTATTACTTTAGTTTTTAAAGTATATCTTTTTTAGCATATAAATGAACTGCTTTATCTTGCCTCAACTGTGAAAAAGTGGCTATTGACAAGAACAAAATATATTCTTAAGTTGATGAAATGTGAAAATTTTAGTTTTAAAATAGTTTTCTAAAAATAGTATTTACGAGGCGAAGTGGAGTGTAACTTAATAATTATGTGTTATTAAAAGAATAGCATTGTGTTCAATTTCACATTTTATGCAAATAAATCAATTAGTTAGAATTTTATAAATTCTTTAATTAAAATAATATTATCCCGATAAAAGGTAATTTATATCTTGTCACTAAATGTAAAATTATCAATTAAAAAGACTATCTTTATTAAAAAATAGCCTTTCAATCAATAGGAACGATAAAACTGAACTTTATTTTTTTAGATTGCCAGCATGTAAGCCACATTCTTTATGGGTAGCTTCTTCCCACCACCAGCGACCTTCGCGTTCATGCTGATTTGGCAGCACAGGGCGAGTGCAGGGCTCACAGCCGATAGAAACAAAACCTTTCTCATGTAGGGCATTGTAAGGGACTTCCATCATACGGATATAACTCCAGACATCCGCACTGGACCAGTTGGCAAGAGGATTGTACTTGATCAACTGTTTTCCCGGACCGGAAAAACCTGGATCGGCCTGAACCACTGGAATTTCATTGCGTGTACCCGGACTTTGGTCTTTGCGCTGACCGGTAATCCAGCCGTCCAGCGTCGCCAGTTTTTTACGCAGCGGTTGAACCTTGCGTATGCCGCAACATTCCTGATGGCCATCTTCAAAGAAACTGAATAAACCTTTGGTGGTCACTAAATTTTGTACTGCATCCGTTTCAGGGAAGCAGATTTCAATCTCGATGTTGTAATGCTTACGCACCCGTTCAATAAACTGATAGGTTTCTGCATGTAGACGGCCAGTATCCAGACTGAATACCCGGAACGGTTTACCGAGATGCGACGCTATATCAATCAATATAACATCTTCAGCACCAGAAAATGAAATCGCAATTTCACCTTGCTGGCTCAGTGCAAGTGCCAAAATTTCATTGGGCGATTTATCAGCATATTCAGATGCAAGCGCATCAATACGATCAATAGTAGGAATGATGGTCATGAGAGTCCTGGCGATATAGGCTTGGAAAGGACATGGCCTATATTAATTAATTTCACATCTATTTTAATAGAATTGATTTAATTGACTTATCACTAAAAAATAAATACTTATGAAAAAAATAGATTTAAAAAAGTACAGTACAAAATCTGTTGCTTCAGCTATGATAGTGCAAAATTTTTTCAATACAACTCAGAGGGAATGTTCATGGAAGTCGTATGTCTAGATTTAGAAGGCGTGTTGGTTCCAGAAATCTGGATTAACTTTGCCAAAAAAACCGGTATTAAAGAGCTTGAAGCGACGACTCGTGACATTCCTGACTATGATGTATTGATGACCCAACGTCTGAATATTTTAAAACAGCACGGTTTAGGCTTGAACGATATTCAGGACGTGATTGCAGAAATGGGTCCGTTCCCAGGAGCAAAAGAGTTTGTGAAATGGGTTAGCACGCATTTTCAACTAATTATTCTTTCAGATACTTTCTATGAATTTGCGCATCCACTGATGAAGCAACTGGATTGGCCAACTATTTTCTGTCATAAACTGGAAACAGATGAAGCAGGCATGATCTCAGCCTATAAACTTCGTCAGCCAGATCAAAAACGTCAAGCTGTTAAAGCGCTGCATGGTTTGAATTTCCGTGTGATTGCGGCAGGGGATTCTTATAACGATACGACGATGCTGGGTGAAGCAGATCATGGTTTCCTGTTTGATGCACCTGAAAATGTTATTGCTGAATTCCCGCAATTCCCGCCAATTCGTGGTTATGATGCGTTAAAAGAAGCAATTCGTAATGCTTCAGTGCGTGATATCCCAGCTTAAAAAATTTAAGTAAATAAAAAAGGCACTTTAAGTGCCTTTTTTATTGAATCTATCAAAAAATCAGAAACGGTAACCGATTTTCATACCATATGCGATTGCAGTGTTATCGGTGAACTCTCCTACAACATTAGGGCCTGCTTTAGCATCAGCATCACCTAACCACATATAGCGAACACCTGCTTGAATAAAGTAATTTTCGGCTGGGCTATATTGTCCACCTAAACCTACACCCCAGTAACCTTCGGTTGGTCCTAGTGTTGTTACAGGATTACCTGCACCTGAGTCATAACTTACTAAAGCAGAGCCAGACCATTTATCGCTAAATTTACGGCCAACACCAACATTTGCAGACCATTGATCATCTGAGTAGTCAATCAAATTACTGCCTGAGCGTAATTTTAATAAATTAGGTGTTACTGCAAATTGACTCCAATTTACCCAGCGTACGTTAGCAAAGGCTAAAGTATTTGCTGCAATACCTGTTTGAAGATCTAAATTTACAGATTGAGGTGTTGTAGCTGTAACATCTGGTGAAAGAGGCGATGCAATAGTGCCAAATCCAAAGCTCTCTGTTGAATTTGCCTCATGATCGATTTCTGAACGATAAGTAATAGCTGCTTTTAAAGCAATTTCAGGGATTTGATAAGCGAAACCAGCAAGCCAGCCCCAAGCTTCTTCTTCATCAACTTTAATATCATAGCCCGAATTTCCATAAGCTGCACCTCGTAATGCAATTTTAGCTTCTACAGTTTGCCAAACAGGTCCAGCATAAAAATTCCAGTTTTCAGTCGGTTGATAACCGATTAAAGCTGTAAGGTTATTAGTTTTTACTTCTACCTGAGTGCTTTCTCGTTGAGTACTAAGAGGATTTACTTGTGAAAAACTTACATTATTTGTTGGATAAATTGAATCGGCACCATAAGGTTGATCATAAATCAGACCTAAAGATATTTTATCAGTTGCTTGAACTTTAATAGCAGCAGATGGAAAGTAGTAGTCTTCTGCCATGTCGCTGATAGATTCATTACCTAGTTGAGGAATAGATTTTCCAGATACGCTAGGATCAATCACAGTAACACCTGCTTCAGCATAATTACCCGGCTGTAAAAAAGCAGAAATAGATTGACCAGAACGGTCTAGGCCAGCTGCTTGAACTGCAGAAAGAGGTAAAGTGCTAAGTAAAATAGCAGAATAAATTTTATTGAGCTTCATGGTACGTTCCCTGATGCCATCTGTAACAAAAATGTGCTGGAAAAGTAACATAATTTTAAAAAGAGTAAATACTCAGCTCTGTTGAAGAAATGAACTAAGGCGGTTAAATAAAAGGGTTGCTTAGAGTATTTATACTATATTTTTATATTAACTAAATGATAAATAAGAAAATAAAAATAAAAGATAAATTTTAAAAAATTAATATTTGGAGCAGGATTAATTGCTTGTAAAACAAGCAAATGATATGCAAGTGTATAAAATTAGAGTTAAAAAATAAAAACCACTCGAAAGTGGTTTTTATTTAATCAGAGCTTAGAAGCGATAGCCCATTTTTAAGCCGTAACCTAAAGCATGGTTATCTTCAAATTGTGCTACAGAGTTTCCTGTACCAAACATTGATGCAGGTTGAGCTTTAACATCACCTAACCAGAAGTACTTCACACCACCAGCGATAAAGTAGTTTGCAGCAGGTGAGAATTGCAGACCTAGGCCAACATTCCAGTAACCTTCAGTTGGACCTAAAGTTGAAACAGGGTTGCCTGCACCTGAATCCCAACCTACAGAGACATTACCTGCCCATTTTTCATTAAATTTACGGCCTACACCTACAGTAGCTGACCATTGATCATCTGTATAACCCACTAAGTCAAAACCATTTGGATTATCTGGGGTTAAGCCTGCGGCACCTAAAGCTTCTGAAACTGTACCAAACTGTTCAGGACGAATTGAAAAATCTTCCCAGTTTACCCAGCGCACATTAGCAAAAGCGACTGTGTCAGCCATGATACCAGTTTGGAAATCAAGGTTTACAGATTGTGGAGTTGTAATTTTAGTAGTAGTGTTTTCGTTATATACCGCACCTGGCCCAGGAACTAAACCAGTTAAAACTAAGCTTGTACCATATTCATTCGTTGCTGCTTCATGATCAATTTCAGAACGATACGTTAAAGATGCTTTTAATGCGATTTCAGGAATTTGGTAAGCTAAACCTGCAATCCAGCCTACTGCAGAATCTTCTTTCATATCTGCATTATATTGGCCTAATGCAATAGTAGAACCGTATGCGGTACCACGTAATTGAACATTCCCTTTAATGGTCTGGTATACTGCACCACCATATAGGTTCCAGTTTTCAGTTGGTTGGAAACCTAATAGGAACGTTAAATTTTCGGTTGTAACTTCTACTTCAGTTGCTTCTTGGCCGTTATGGAATAAGCCTTGTCCAGCAAATAATGCAGCTGGAAGACCCAAACCTGCTAATGCTGGGTTTGCTCCAGCATCACCAACTGAATAGGCCGCATCAGCACCAAAAGGTTGATCATATAAAAGACCCACTGATAAATTATCAGCTACTTGAAACTTTAATGCTGCACTTGGGAAGTAATAATCTTCGCCCATGTCTGATAGAGAGGTATTCTCAAGACCAGCTAATGCTGCAGGAATAGCAGGGTTAGGAGTATAGCCTGCATTAGCTTTACCAGATACAGATGGATCTAATACAGAAATACCAGCCTCAAAGTAATTACCTGGTTGTAAAAACGCTGCGATAGATTGACCTGAGCGATCTAAAGCTGCTGCAAATGCACCCGTCATTGGTACAGTTGCGAGAATCATTGCAGTAGTTAATGTTTTTAATTTCATTTACGTCTTTCCTTGAGGTACAAATTTATATCTAGCGTTGTTGTTTGCACTTATTAAATTCTTGGAGATTTCGGGTATTTATCCGCAATCATTTGTTACTCCATGTGACAAAAATAGCACAATTAAAATAAGAGTAAATGCTCTAGAAAAAACTAATTAGTCTAAAAAAGCATCAAAATAGAGTTTTTACACCAAAAAATAGCCTCATTTTGAAATAAGTATTTGAAAGTAAAAGAAATAAAATAATGAAGAAAAAATGATTTTTTGTATAAAAAATATTCTAAAAATATGAAGATTAACGCTAATTTTTTGAAGTATAGATCACATTTTGAAAGGATGATGCGCCCTGCGGGACTCGAACCCACGTCGGTCGCTTAGGAGGCAACTGCTCTATCCAGTTAAGCTAAGGGCGCGAAAAGAAGGCTATTGTACTGTAAAAAATACAAAAAAAAGTTATTGCCGAAGCAATAACTTTTAAGGACTCATAGCTACAGGAGTTGTCTAGGTATTTTTAGGCTTAAGTAACTTAAACAGACCGAACATGACCACAATCCAAAGCGGGATCATCAAAATAGATTCCTGGAATCCTTGCGTCCACATGATGTAAAGAATCGTAAGAATAAAACCAAGAACCAGAATATTGCCCGCCGGAGACCACAGCGCAGGGAAGGAAGTCTTTTGTCCTAGCTTTTTCATGCTCTGAATGAACTTGAGATGGGTCAGGGTAATCATGGCCCAGTTCAATACCAATGCACCGACTACGATGTAAATCAGATGACTTAGGGCATCTTCAGGCACGAAGTAGTTGAGTAGCACACAGCCAAAAATCAGCGCGGCAGAGAACAATACAGCAGGAATTGGCGTACCTTGCTTATTCACTTTCATGAAGACTTTAGGTGCATTTCCTTGTTGAGCCAGACCATAGAGCATACGGCTGTTGGCGTACATACCACTGTTATATACAGACAATGCTGCTGTCAGGATAATAAAGTTCAGTAAGTGTGCTGCCCAGTCAATGCCAAGCTGGCTGAAAATCATCACGAACGGACTTTTGTCCAGACCACCAAGTTCAAGCTGATTCCAAGGCACGAGTGACAACAGAATCGTCAAAGCACCGACATAGAAAATCAGAATACGGAAAACCACCTGATTAATTGCTTTCGGAATGGTTTTTTCCGGATTTTCAGCTTCTGCAGCCGCCATACCGATCAGTTCAATACCACCGAAGGCAAACATCAGGAAGGCCAGCATGTAGAACAGACCTTCAAAACCATTCGGGAAGAAACCGCCCGCGGTCCAAAGATTGCTAAAAGATGCGCCTGAAGAAGCATCAGCAGTCAGGATCAGATACAGGCCAAAGACAATCATCGAGATGACCGCAGTCACTTTAATGATGGAAAGCCAGAATTCTGATTCACCGTAGAATTTCACATTGCCGAGGTTGACCAGTGTAATCACGATAAAGAAAAACAGTACCGATGCCCAGGCTGGAATATGCGGCCACCAGTAGTTGATATATTTCGCAACTGCGGTAAGTTCGGTCATGGCTACCAGGATATACAAAATCCAGTAGTTCCAACCCGCAAGGAAACCGGGAAATTTTCCCCAGTATTTATAAGCAAAATGGCTGAATGAACCTGCGACAGGTTCATGAACAATCATCTCACCCAATTGACGCATGATTAAAAATGCAATCAGGCCCCCAATGGCATAGCCTAAAATAATAGAAGGACCCGCAGATTGGATCACCTGTGCGGAACCTAAGAATAAGCCTGTGCCAATTGCACCGCCCATGGCGATCAACTGAATATGACGGTTCTTTAAGCCACGCTGAAGTTGTGAAGACTCGTTATTCAAAGTGTTCAGCCCGACAATGGAAAATGATAAGTGGCTGATTGTAATTGATCAGACTAAAGAAGCCTAGTCCATCCTAAGAATGAAATATTGTTGGAGGAATAATAAAAAATATTCATATAAATAACTGAAATAAAATATAAATGAATCAATATATTAATTTTATTGAAACTGTTACTGACGAGTTCTCTGTTTTCTTGGATAAAACACAAATGCCGTTTTTTTATACTAAGGTCTGGCAGTCAAGCAGTTCTGCTTTCAACATACTATACTTTGAATATAAATATTGAATAACCTGTACGAAAACAAAGACAAGTCAAAGGATGAAATAATTCATGAGTTTTGCCGCCCAAATCAAGATTCCTGCAACCTATATGCGTGGAGGCACCAGTAAAGGTGTTTTCTTTAAGCTAGATGATCTGCCTGTAGAAGCACAACAGCCTGGCCGGATTCGTGATCAGCTTTTACTACGCGTGATTGGTAGCCCAGATCCATACGGGAAACAGATCGACGGTATGGGTGGTGCCAGTTCCAGTACCAGTAAAACGGTGATCCTGTCAAAAAGCCTGCACGCTGATCATGATGTCGATTATTTATTTGGTCAGGTGTCAATTGACCGTCCTTTTGTAGACTGGAGCGGTAACTGCGGCAATCTGACCGCGGCAGTGGGAGCATTTGCCATTTCCAATGGTCTGGTCGATGCCGAACGTATTCCTGAAAATGGGTTATGCACGGTACGGATCTGGCAGGCCAATATCCAGAAAGCCATTATCGCGCATGTGCCGATGCAAAATGGACAGGTGCAGGAGCTGGGTGATTTCGTACTGGATGGCGTAACCTTTCCTGCAGCGGAAGTGCAGATCGAGTTTCTGGATCCAGCTGATGACGATGCTGAAGGCGGTTCAATGTTTCCAACAGGTAATCTGGTCGATACTTTGGAAGTTCCCAATATTGGCAGTTTCGAAGTGACCATGATTAATGCCGGCATTCCGACGGTATTTTTGAATGCTGGAGATCTCGGTTATAAGGGTACCGAGCTTCAGGATCATATCAATAATGACGTGGCAGCCCTGACAAAATTTGAAACGATTCGTGCCTATGCTGCGAAGCAGATGGGACTGATTCAGGATATTGCAGAAGCCGTAACCCGACAACACACGCCAAAAATTGCCTTTGTTGCACCACCGAGTAGCTATACCTCTTCAAGTGGCAAGACCGTCACTGAATCGGATACCGATATTCTGGTTCGGGCCTTGTCTATGGGTAAACTCCATCATGCCATGATGGGCACGGCTGCGGTGGCTATTGGTACAGCAGCTGCCATTCCCGGAACATTGGTGAACCGGGTCGCAGGTGGGGTAGAGCGTGAAGCGGTGCGTTTCGGTCATCCTTCCGGGACTTTGAGAGTGGGTGCACAAGCAAGTTTTGAAAATGGTGAGTGGAAAGTGACGAAAGCGATTATGAGCCGTAGTGCCCGCGTGTTGATGGAAGGCTGGGTGCGCGTACCAGAAGATGTTCTCGTTTAAATGCCGTGCATACATTTAGCTTGAATAAAACCACCGGTTCTGCGGTGGTTTTTTATGGTTTAAAATCTCTGCCTTGCTTATTTGATGTTGAATAGTAAATTTCAGCAGAACAATACGATTTATGGCTGAAAATTCAAGGCATTTCTAGGTACAATGCCTGAATCAGCGTACAGGCATTTATTCGCTTGTCATTTTATTTTTCTGGACTACGTATTCGAGGCGAATGTGTCATCTATCACTGACGTATCAACCCATGCACTCACACAAGCACAACATCGCATTCAACAGGATTTATTGACCGCTCTGGAAGCCTTTGCTATTCCGGAACCTTTAAGGTCGGCAGTCCATCATGCTGTGATGCTTGGCGGTAAACGAGTACGTCCAGCGCTATGCTATGCCACCGCTGCATTAAAACCCAACCAGAATAGTGCTGCAGTGCGTCGTGCAGCGGTTGCGATCGAGTTTATTCACTGCTATTCACTGGCCCATGATGATCTGCCGTGTATGGACAATGATTTGTTGCGCCGTGGCCAGCCAACCTGTCATGTGGCTTATGGAGAAGATACAGCACTTTTGGCAGGTGATATCCTGCAGTCTATGGCTTTCGAAATCTTGGGTAGCCGTCTGTTTGATCAGGGGCCAGCGGTAGAAGCTTCCATTGTACTGAAGCAGATGCAGATTCTGGCAACCGCTTCTTCGAAAATGGTGAATGGTCAGGTTTTAGATTTGCAGTCTGAAGGCAAGAAAATCGATCAGCAAGCACTGGAAAATATTCATCGCAATAAAACCGGTGCTTTGATTAGTGCCGCGATCATGATGGCGGCGGTGACTATTTTTGAGGGTACCGATCTGGCCATTCCTAAATTACGTGAGTTTGGACAGGCGATTGGTCTGGCCTTTCAGGTACAGGATGATATTTTGGATATTATTTCCGATACCGAAGTGTTGGGGAAAACAGCCGGCAAGGATGAACAGGTAGAAAAATCGACCTATCCGGCATTGATGGGTTTGGAGCAGGCCAAAGCCTATGCCCAGCAATTACATGATCAGGCGATCAATGCCTTGAACCATTTTGAAGGGGCGGAAGAGTTGAGGCAAATTACCCAGTTCCTGCTCACGCGCAAAAGCTGATTGAAAAATTATTTTTCTAAAAAATTTTAAAGGAACCGCATAAAAAAAGAGGACTAAAAGTCCTCTTTTTAGTTGATACAGAATTATTTGCTTTCGTTATACAGGCGTTCAGCTTCTTCAAAGCGGTCGGTAATTTCTGCTGTTGGTGCTTTACCCATCAGGCTCACCACTACAATCGCCAGCATTGAACAGATAAAACCAGGAACGATTTCATACAGGCCAGTGTCAGCAAACAGGTTCTTCCAGAAAATAACCACGACTGCACCCACAATCATACCTGCCAAAGCGCCATTCAAGGTCATGCGTTTCCAGAACAGTGACAGGATAATTAAGGGACCAAAGGCGGCACCAAAACCTGCCCAGGCATAGGCCACTAGACCCAGAACTTTAGATTCAGGATTACCCGCCATCCAGATCGCCAGCAAGGCAATCAGTAGCACCATCAAACGGCCAACCCAGACCAGTTCTTTTTGTGAGGCATTTTTACGCAGGAAAGATTTATAGAAGTCTTCCGTTAGAGTACTTGAGCAGACCAATAGCTGACAGCTTAAAGTACTCATTACTGCGGCAAGAATGGCAGCAAGCACCACACCGGCAATCCATGGATTAAACAGGATTTTGGTCAGTTCCATAAATACCGTTTCAGGATTGGCATTCACTGCAGCGGCCAGTTCCGGATGCTGCTGGAAATAGGCGATCCCGAAGAAGCCGGCTGCCACCGCACCACCCAGACATAGAATCATCCAGGTCATGCCAATACGGCGTGCATTTGGAATGGATTTGACTGAATCTGCAGCCATGAAGCGCACCAGAATATGCGGCTGGCCAAAGTAACCCAGACCCCAGGCAAGCAGAGAAATAATCGCAACAAAGCTCAGATCACCCAGAATATTCATTGCTTGAGGACGAGCAGCTTCCAGTGCCAAAGTCACCTGCGACATATCCGAGAACGCCATCAACGTCACGATTGGCGTCAGCAACAGGGCAAAGATCATCAGACCGGCTTGAATGGTATCGGTCCAGCTCACAGCCAGGAAGCCACCAATAAACACATAGCTGATGGTGGCAATGGCACTGATCCAGAGTGCGGTGCTATAAGACATGTCGAACATGCTTTCAAACAGGCGTGCACCTGCGACCATGCCGGAAGCACAGTAAATCGCAAAGAAAATCAGAATCACGAAAGCCGAAACAATACGCAGGATTTTCTTCTGGTCGTTAAAACGATTCGAGAAATAATCCGGCAGGGTCAGGGCATTGTGCTGGACTTCGGTATGCACCCTCAGACGGCCAGCAACCAGCAGCCAGTTGAGCCAGGCACCAATAATCAGGCCGATGGCAATCCACATTTCAGACAGACCGGAAAGATAAATCGCACCCGGTAGCCCCATCAGCAGCCAGCCACTCATGTCGGAAGCCCCTGCAGAAAGTGCAGTTACGAAACTCCCTAAACGTCGGCCCCCTAGGATGTAATCGGAAAAGTTGCTTGTCGCGCGATAAGCCATCAGGCCGATCACCACCATTGCGACAATATAGAAAAGAAAAGTAATTAAGGTTGGATTTAGGGAGCTCATACGGTATCCATTTTTAAGTTGGACAGTAGATCGAAACAAGGAATAAGACAGCTGCGAAAAGCTTTAATCCGAAAGCCAGGCAACATCAAATCCAGTAGATTTTAAAAATAAACGCGAAATTTAACCATAAATTCACATTTTTTGCTGAGATTTTCTTGCACGAATAAAAATAGGCAACCCTCGGGCTGCCTATGTATAAAGTCAAAAGATAAATTAGTTAGGACGGCCCATGACACCACGGATCGTATTTAATACATCGGCTGGAAGTACTACTGTCTTGGCATTTGGCGATTTGGCCATATCCTGCATGGCTTTAATATACTGTTCACCGAGTAAATAGGCGACCGGAATTTCATTATCACCAATGGCAGAAGTCACCATGTCAATTGCACGTTGTGAAGACTCAGCCAGCACCACTTGTGCTTCAGCATCACGGCGTGAGGCTTCCAGACGGCCATCCGCTTCCAGAATCGCGGCCTGTTTTTCACCATCAGCTTTGGTGACGGTTGCACGACGCTGACGTTCAGCAGCGGCCTGTTCTTCCATCGCTGTTTGCATAGTGATTGAAGGTTTAATATCCTGAATTTCTACAGTTTTTAAGGTAATACCCCAGTCCGAGATATCATCGGAAATACTGGATTTCAAGCGTGCCTTAATATGATCACGCGAAGATAAAGCATCATCCAGATCCATTTCCCCGACAATCGAACGCAGTGAGGTTTGCACAAGGTTCTGAATCGCCCAGGAATAGTTTTCAATCCCGTACACGGCTTTTTCTGGTGTGGTCAGATTAATATAAGCCACGGCATTCATCAGCAGGACCGCATTATCACGGGTAATCACTTCCTGTGAGGGAATATCCAAAACGATATCTTTAGTTGTGACTTTATAGGCGACTTCATCGACATAAGGAATGACAAAATTCAGGCCCGGATTTAGGGTGGTGTGGTATTTACCCAGACGCTGTACAATCCATTTGTAACCTTGTGGCACAATCCGCACACCTTTAAAAATGGTAATCGCAACAAAGGCCAGAAACGCGATAACAATGATAGAACCACCAGACATAGCTTATTCACCTTATTGATTTTGATAATTCGTGCTGTGAGGTTGTACGACCAGGTCATTACCCAGAATATCCACGACGCGAACGCGGTCTCCGACCTGAACTGGGTCCAGAGTTCGGCATTCCCATTCATCCGAACCTAAAACTGGCATCGGAAAGCGCACCCGGATTTGCCCATGATCCAGATTAGTCTGAATCACCATGCCCACCTGACCAATGGTCGCTTCACGCGATAGACCGGCTTTGGTCTTATCAATGGAAAGTGGCTTGATAAACTTAAACCAGAGCAGCGTACACAGAATAGAAAGTACGATCCAGGTCAGGAGCTGGGTCGTCAGTCCCATCATCGGGAACATCCAGTACAGGACGCCAACCATGATGGCACCGATCCCGAACCACAGGGCAGCAAATGCGGGCAGTAGTAATTCCGATAGAATCAGAAGGATGCCTAATACAAACCAGTGCCAAGGTTCAAGAACTAATTCCATATCGTGACCTATATCGCTAAGTATTTAATTAATCATCATCTTTATATGATTGATCTTCAATGTAGCAGATGCGGCCGCAGATGAATATAAAAAATTCATGCATCAAAATTTTGCCGGACGTGGCGGTTTAAATGCCGCGGGAGACTGCTTGAAGTTGCTAATGGCTTTTTCAATAGTACGGATTTTCAGCTGAGCAGCCTTTTCACCTTCCAGAATGGTGGCATTGCTGGCTTTCAGGTCTAAAGTACCAATATGGCCGACTTTGGGCTGGATCACCACATTGGCCTGACTCAGTTCCTCATGAATGCTTTGCTGTCCCATAATGTTCAGGGTCTGATCCAGTACACCCCACATGTTCAGGGCTTTATTGCCATCTGGGCGTGCAGAAATATCCACAGCAATCACAATATCTGCCCCCATATCTTTGGCGGTCTTGACCGGAATCGGACTGACCAGACCGCCATCGACATATTTGGTGCCGCCAATCACGGCAGGCACAAACACATTCGGAATACTGCAGGACGCTCGGACCGCCTGTCCGGCATTGCCTTTAATAAAGTCAGCTTTACGGCCATTGTCTAGGCGAGTGGCAACTGCAGCAAAACGAATCGGGAATTGCTCAATCGGTTTGTTCGCTACATTCTTGTTGACGAAATCCTGTAGTTTTTGTCCGGCAATAATCCCTTGTCGATTTAAAGTTAGGTCACGGATATCCGACTCTTTAAAATTCAGGGCAATCTGCTGTAACTGATAAGGCGATTTGCCACTGGCATACAGGCTACCGACAAAACTGCCGGCACTGGTACCGGTGACGATTTTCGGTTTGATGCCGTGTGATTCGAGCACTTTAATGACGCCAATATGGGCAAAACCTTTGGCACCGCCGCCACCGAGGGCAATGGCGACGACAGGTTCACGGGCTTTTAATGGCGTGGCAGGCGTAGGTGTTTTAGTGGCTTTGTCACAGGCTGCAAGACTGAAACCAAGGCAGCCAATTAAGGCATAACGGGCTAATTTCATTATAAAAACTGGTGATTAAATCAACAAAATTCAGGCTATCACATCAAAAAAAGCCGTATTTGCCTAGTCTTTTTTCAAAAGCTTTTGTAACGGCTTGGCCACCCAGTCCGGATTTTTGGCCGAGAATTTACCTTGATAATGCTGATAAATCTGTTCCAGATCGTATTCATAATCACCGGTCAGATGGTAGACGCCCAGGATATGAATGGTCTTGATATCATAATCAAAGGAAAACATCACAATCGGCAAATGGGCCGCCTTGGCAATATGATAAAAACCGCTTCGAATTTTTTCTGGTGCCTTACGTGAACCTTCCGGTGCCATACCGACCCAGATCTGCTGCGATTTTTCAATGATGTCTACAATCTGTCGGGTATGTTCTTGTGGACTATCTCGGACGACAGGAACCACACCAATCCATTCCAGAACCGGTTTGAGTGGAGTGTGAAACAGGCTGTCTTTACCGAAAATTGTAATCTGAATACCGAGACCAAGCAGGGCATTAAAACCCAGCCATGCATCAATATTGGAAGTGTGCGGGGAAATAATCGCCACAGCTTTAGGTAAGTCTGGAAATTCGCCTTCCAGACGCCAGCCCTGTGCCAAAAAAAGCTGCCTAAAAAAAGTCCGGCTCAGTTTGCTGCCACGAGCCGGGACATGCGGCGGGAGTTGGGGGAAACGTATTTGGGCCATTAGTTTTGTCTCTTCCTGAAACTAATTTTTCTTTATTTTTTATTATATTAGACTGTTGTAAAATCCGGATCATTGGCAAAATGTATAGCATCTTAAATGCTGGTGATGCATTTTCACCTTAAGGACTTGGCCTGCATATGCGGAATACCTATATTTTACTGTTTTCCCTATATTGGGCACAGGGGCTTCCGGTCGGATTTATGACGCATGCCTTACCGGTGATTCTGCGGGCTGAAGGGGTATCGCTGGCGCATATCGGTGGTTTTGGCCTGTTAATGCTGCCTTGGTCGATTAAAATATTCTGGGCACCTTGGGTTGATCGTTATGGGAAGAAATCCCAAGGTCATTACCGTAGCTGGATTATTCCCTTGCAATGGCTGTCAGTTGCTGTATTGATTGGGCTCTCATTTCTACCGATTCAGGCCTTGAATCAGCCGCTGTATTTAGCGCTGTTTTTTATCACGCTTTTACTGATGAATGGCATTGGCGCGACGCAGGATATTGCCACCGATGCACTGGCAGTCAATATTCTGAAAAATGAACAGCAACACTGGGGCAATACCTTTCAGGTTATCGGTTCGCGTCTGGGATTCATTGTCGGAGGCGGGGCCATATTATGGTTGTTAGATCTGCTGCAATGGCAAGCCACCTTTCTATTATTGGCGGCTTTGGTCTTTCTTAATACTTTACCCATTTTACTTTTTAGAGAACCTCAGCATTCAATAATTATCACGCCATCTAATAAAGGACCTGTGCTCAGTAATATTAAAACCTATTTTCAATACTTCTGGTCAAATATAACCTTGGCGAGGTGGCTTCTGGTTTTACTGACCTTTAAAATCGCCGATGGTTTATCCGGGCCTTTATTAAAACCTTTAATGGTAGATCTCGGACTGAGCTTTAGCCAGATTGGCCTTTATGTCACCATGCTGGGAGCCTTGGCTTCCTTGATTGGAGCAGGACTGGCGGGCTGGTGTCTGAAGTACTGGTCTCGCAGCTCGAGTTTGATCGTTTTCTCAATTTTAAAAATATTAAGTTTAATGGCTTATGCCTGGCTGGCTGCGCAGTATGATGCTCAAAACAAAGTACAAAACTGGATGATATATCTGATCAATGCGGCCGAAGACATGATTTCTGCCATGCTCTTGGTGGTCATGTTGACCTTGGTCATGCAATACAGTCGCAAGCATCTGGCAGGGACAGATTTCACCTTCCAGGTGGCGCTGATGGCCACGGTGAGTGGGGGACTTTATAGCCTGAGTGGCATTTTGGGAGATACTTTAGGCTATCAAAATTATCTGAATCTGATCGTGATCGTAGCAATTATGTGTTTAATTCCAATTTTCCGATGGATGAAAGTTGCAAAAAAAGTATAAAATTTCTAAATAATCAACTATTTGGTTAAATGTTAGCCTAAAGTACTAAATAGAATATATAAATATTAATTTAATAATTTTGTAATATAAGCGCCGTGTGTATTATTTGTTACAAAATAAATTAAGGATATTTTTGATGAAAACTAAGTTAGCAACAGCAATTGCATTCAGCCTTTTGGCGGGGACAACTTTTGCAGCACCAACTTTCTATGGTGAGATTGATGCGTCAGTAGATTACTTACCTGAAGATAATGCCAATGGTAATCGTGATGTTGTGGAAGTAAACAGCAACAATTCATTTCTTGGTTTAAAAGGCGATGAAAAACTGACTGACCGTTTAAGCGCACTTTATCAAGCTGAATTCACTTTCTATACAGATGATGGTGAAAATGTATCTGCGACGGATGATGACGCATTTGTTCCAAGAAATATTTTTGTAGGTATTAAAGATGCAAAACTTGGTACATTAAAAGTGGGTAAAATTGATACTCCTGTAAAACAGCTATCTTCAGTAGTAGATACTTTTAACAACTATATTGATAATAAAGCAGATATGGCAGGTATTTTTACCGGTGAAAATCGTGTTGATAATGTAGTTGTTTATGAGTCACCAGCGTTCGCAGTTGCAGGTGGTAAGTTAAATGCTAATTTATTGCTAGCAACAGGTGAAGCAGATGGTATTGATAAGTCAAAAGGTGGTGTGAAAGTTGCGGGCCGTGGTTTAGGCGATGCTTTCTCTACTTCTCTTATTTATGATAATAAAAAAGTAGTGGCCGGTCTTGGTTATGATAAAGCGATTCCATCTAACTTCGCAGGTCGTGGCTTCGTAAATGCTTCTACTCCAGAAGTAACAGGTGGAGTAGCAGGTAGTGCGTTTGCTGCTGCAAATACGATTCGTGCGATTGGTCGTGTAAATTTGGATAGTGGTTTAGCACTTAAAGCATTATACCAAACATCAGAAGTTGAAGATGTTGCAGGTAATGACGCTGCAGCAGCATTTATTGATGATCAACAAGCTTGGTTAATTGGAGCTGAATACAATCTGCCAACAGCAAAAGCATGGACAGTAAAAGGTCAATATAGTCAAAGTACAACCGAATTTACTACTGCCAAAGCTGATTATGAAGCTCAACAAATTCTAGTTGGTGCAGACTATGCATTCAGCAAGCAGGTGAAAGCATATGGTTATGCGGGCTACCTAATGTTAGAACAAGGTTCAAATGAAACGGATCAGCCAGTTGTAGGTACAGGTGTTGAATACAAATTCTAATTTAGATTTTGTACTCTAAGAAAAGGCGATGCTTTGGCATCGCTTTTTTTATGCTTAAAACAACAAAACTTAGCAATTTTATGTCTGATCTAACAAGTTTCGGACTGTTAACATGATTGAAAGTTTCAGCATTTCGTTTTAAAAATTATGCCTATTCAAGCTGTTTTATTTGACCTCGACAATACCTTGACCCATCGTGATCTGACTGCACAGGCTTATAGCCGTTATCTGGCAGAATACTATGCGCCAGCATTGAAACAGGTCGATTCAGATAAAATTATCGAGATTGTAAGACGCATCGATAATGGCGGTTATCCTAAAAAGGAACTGCTGACGCATGGTAGTATCGGGGCTTCGGCTGCTTATGCGTTGTTGCAGGAACTGTCTTGGTTAAATCCCCCAACCATAGATGAACTGGCCCAATTCTGGTTTAGCCAGTTTGGCCGTTTCGCCGTAGAAATGCCGGCAGCAGAGCAAGTATTAACGCAGCTGAAAGATGAGGGTTATCAGCTGGCCATTGTTTCCAATGGCGGACATGACACCCGTTTAAATACGATTCGGGGTTTGGGTATTGAAACTTATTTTGATGAGATCATCAGTTCGGGACTAGTAGGTTTTAACAAGCCGCAGCCGGAAATATTCCAGATCACTGCAGAGCGTCTAAGCGTGCAGCCTACACAGTGCCTGTATATTGGCGACCATCCAATTAATGATGTACAGGGAGCTACAGAGGCCGGAATGCATGCATTATGGATGCAAGGCTTTCATGCAGATGCTGAACATATCCAATATAAAATTCAGCAACTGCCGGAAATTTTTGCCCATTTGCAGTTATTAAATCGTGCTTAAGTAATTCTTAAACAGTCAATCGTTTCGGCCCATTGCGAAGAATCACAGCGCGGACATTGCTGGTTGGCATGTGAAAGGGTTTGTACCTGTCCACAGTAAATGCAAGCATATAATTGCCCGGCCTTGACCTGTTGGACTATAGAGCAGGTTTTAGGAAAAAGTGGCAGCCCAGGCCGGACCTCATCCGATTTGAAAAACAGGATACTGAACTTACCGTCAGTTTCCAGTAAACCGGTGCGTACCTGACCCAGATGTTCTACGCCTTGCTGGCGCATTTCGGCAAAGAATTCATCATGTGACATTTTACCTTTTTTAATCTCTTCAACGACCAGCACGCCATCTTCTACGATATAAATCGGTTTACCTTCCAGCAGGTCTTCGAACCACTGATATTTCATCATAAGCCAAGTGGTCAGACGGTACATGATAATAATCACCGACATCACCAGAACTGCCTGAATCAGGGGAATATCTTCGGTAAACATCGGGTCACCAGCAATCGAACCCAAGCTCAAAATGATAGC
Organism: Acinetobacter sp. AS5; assembly: GCF_048957595.1. NCBI lineage: Bacteria > Pseudomonadati > Pseudomonadota > Gammaproteobacteria > Moraxellales > Moraxellaceae > Acinetobacter > Acinetobacter sp. AS5. Next base: position 28,655 of record NZ_JARDAL010000046.1, read on the forward strand.
GACTTCGAAGATGGAAAGCTGACGTACCCCGCGTTTTCCAGTCAGGCGAAGAAACAGGATAATCATGGTGTACATCAGGGCACAACGCAGCAAAATTTCTGCAGTAAACTCCCAGGTGGTGTCATGTATAAATATCGTGGCCCAGTCCATTTAAATTCTTTATCCTCATTTTGCTCTTTGGCTCGAGTCTAGCAATATCGGTATTTTATTTGCTGCTGTGTTTATGTAAGTTTATGAATAAAGATAGATTCTATTTAAAAAAGAAGCTTGAGCTTAAAAATACAGCTATTTAATTTATTCAGAATAAGATAGAGATTTCATGTAAATAATGCATAAAAAATCAGCAGATTAAATTTGAAGGAGATCACATTCTTTGCTGTCTATTTTTAAATCTATAAATTTTTTATCCATTTGAAATTTATCAATATAAGTTACGAATAACTTATTTTGAATATCTAGTAGTATTTAGAAATTTGTAAGCAAATCACCTCATTTCTATAAACATCTGTAGTTTGTGGCCTGAAAAATAGAGTGATTACACCAGGTTAATAAACTGTTTTTAAATTAGAAATTGTGATTTTGACTTCCAACAAGGGATGTATTGTGAAAAAAATATTCACGCTTTTAACGGTTATGGGTTTAAGTACAGCGGTCTGGGCAGATGCGGATTGGGATTATACTCAGCCTGAGCAATGGTCGACTTTGAGCCAGAAATATTCGGCCTGTAATGGTCTGAACCAGTCACCAATTAATATTGAGCGAACAGTGAAAGCAGAACTGGAACCGCTCAAGTTCAGCTATAACACCATGATTCATGCGATCGAAAATAAAGGTCATACCGTTCAGGTGGATTTTGCGCAAGGTGGTGAATTGCAGCTAGATGGCGATACCTTTGTACTGAAGCAGTTTCATTTGCACAGCCCGAGTGAAAACCTGATCAAGGGTAAAAGCTATCCACTGGAAATCCACTTTGTCCATGCCAATGCCAAAGGTGAGCTGGCTGTGGTGGGGATGATGTTCGAGCAGGGTGCAGAAAGCCAGATGCTCAAACGCATGTGGAATCGCCTACCAAAAAAACAGGGTGAAAAAGTGGTTTTGAAAACGCCACAAGCGGTGAACCAGATGTTGCCTAAGAATCTGGATTATTATCGCTTTAGCGGCTCGCTGACCACACCTCCATGTTCGGAAGGAGTACGCTGGCTGATCCTGAAAGATATTCAGCAGGCTTCTGCCAAGCAGATTTCGGAATTTGCCAAACTGATGGGACACCCAAATAACCGTCCGGTGCAGTCATTGAATGGCCGTGTAGTGCTGGAATAATCAATATGAGAGCGAAAAAGCAGACTTTGATCTGCTTTTTTTAATTCTGATACAAATTTCGAAAGGGCACACTGAAAAGGACTTTGTGACGAAAGCTGAAAGATTTAAGATAGATATTATTTCTTCTTTGACCTTCTCCTGCCATGCTCTTTGACTTAAAAACCATGATTCAGCCATTCACAGCGCTTTCGCCACAGCAGAAGAAGCTGGATCATCTGATTGATAAAATCGAGCAACAGAAACAGGAATTACAACAATGGCAACAGGCTGAAGAAGAGCTGCAGCAATATACCCATAAAACCTTCATGCCGGTCTATCATGAATTGCATGGTGTACTGTTCAAGCAGCTGGAACAGCTCTGGAAGCACCTGCAGGAAACCACATTTTCCAAGGCAGAACTGGTGGTGCTGGATGAAAAGATTCAGTACCTTGCAAATTATCTAAAAGACTCTCAGGCGATGTCGGTGCAAAAAAACCATAAAGTGAATGAAATTTTCACTTACTATCAGCAACGTGCCGAACACACCCAATTCAGAAAAAGCCAAAAGAAAATAAATGAACTGGAAACATTCTTTAAAAATGAGAATCTCTCAGATCTTGCAGATGCAGAAGTATTTGAAGAATGGGAATCAGATCATTTTCAGCAGGCACGTGAGCAAGCCAGATTAAAACGCCAGCAGGAAAAACAGGAACAGGCAACAGCAATGGCAGAGCAGTCATTGAAAACCGTTTATTTAAAAATTGCTGCCATCATTCACCCTGACCGTGAAGTGAATGATGTCAAAAAAATCAAGAAAACTGAATTACTGCAACGTGCCAATGAGGCGTATGCAGAGCAGGATCTGTTTACGTTACTGCAAATGCAACTGCAGATTGAACAAGATCAGGATGTTTCAAAAAAAGGTTTAAGCGCAGAGCAACTCAAGTTTTATCAACTGGCTCTGGATGCACAGAGTCAGAAATTACAAGAGCAGATCGATACATTGATTCATAGATTGGTCTGGTCATCGAAAACCAGAATTGCAGTGAAAAAGGCGAAGGGCAAGGTCCAGATTGCAGACCTGTATAAGCAGATTGATGAAGATACTTTAGCCATTAAACAGCAGATTAAAGTAGAAAAAGAACGGTTGATGTATATCAAAAAGGTAAGTGGCTTAGAGATGTTTTTAAGGCATGGAATGCTTTAAAGTTTTTCTCCCTCTCCCTTTGGGATGAAAAGCACTGCTTCGCAAGGGGGTGAGGGTTAATCATCTAAATCATCATCTTTTCCATTAGTTTTAGCTTCTATATTTTTCTTAAACATTTCTATTAATTCTTTTTCCTCTTCTGAAAGAACAGAATGATCAGCAGAGTCAATTATGTTTGATATGCGTGGAATATCTAAAAAATTTTCTACAGTATCAGCTTTAATTTTTTTTGAAACATTCGATATTGTATAAAAATCATTGGATGATCGAGTCACTTGAATCATCTTGCTGAGTATTTTTAAGACTCCATTTATATCTTGAGTTTGTTTTTCGAACCAAGTGAGTACATCAGAAGAATTCCCCCATTCTTTCCAACGATACATGAGTGAAAGGAATGATGTATTTTTTAATAGACTTTCAGGATTTGAATTAGCGAATTGATTTAATTGATTTATAAAATCATTTTTGAGTTGTTCAAAATCATATTCTTCGAATATTGTTTCATTATTCTTTTCTTTGTTTTGATGTTCTGCGGTTAGAATGTAATCAATAATTGAAAAATTAGAATTTTGATTAGGGTCTGTTGACATTTTCTGTTCAAAAAAATAGCGAGAAAGTAAAATTTAATCGCCAAACTAAATTTACTTCTCGCTATGCCTCGTACAATGCTGAATGATCAACACTGGTCTAAGTTACTTTCTATTTTCCGAAATTTTGATATCTATTTCAAATCTAA
>NZ_JARDAL010000047.1:0-29669 GCF_048957595.1 Acinetobacter sp. AS5
AGAGTTATTTGCATTTCTCTATTTTATCAAAATTCAACCTGCTTTTTTTTAGCATACTTTTTGATACACCACCAAAATACTTTCTGAAAACACCTTAATGTCTGAGCTTATGTTGATTTCACCTAAGTTTCTCATTTTTTATGCTTTTTAATTGCTCAAAAAACCTGCATAAAGCCCAGGCTTTCATTTAAAGTCGGCTTTTCATGTTTATCAAGACTGTGTATAACAATGAACCACTAGAGGGAAAGCAATAAGCATAGGCAAAATTGCGCAAAAAGCGTTAGACTATGTACCCAATAATGTCATGATTCGGTCTGATCAAGATCAAAAAAGAAGGTGAAGGTTGATGCCGCTCAATACTGTTGAAGAGCTTGTAGCAGATATCCGTGCAGGAAAAATGGTCATCCTGATGGATGATGAAGACCGTGAAAATGAAGGCGATTTGGTGATTGCTGCCACACACGTACGTCCTGAAGACATCAACTTCATGATCACCCATGCACGTGGTCTGGTCTGCCTGACTTTAAGTAAAGAGCGTTGCCAGCAGTTGAATCTGCCGTTAATGGTGGATGCCAATGGTGCCCAGCATGGGACCAATTTCACCCTGTCGATTGAAGCGGCTGAAGGTATTTCTACCGGTATTTCTCCGGCTGAACGTGCGCACACGATTCAAACTGCTGTGGCTGCTCATGCCAAACCGGCAGATATTGTACAGCCAGGACATATCTTCCCGCTGATGGCGCAACCAGGCGGTGTCTTGCACCGTGCCGGACATACTGAGGCAGGTTGTGATCTTTCCCGTTTGGCAGGACTGGAACCGGCATCAGTCATTTGTGAAATAATCAATGAAGATGGCACCATGGCGCGCCGTCCGGATCTTGAAGTGTTTGCTGAAAAGCATGGCCTGAAAATCGGCACGATTGCCGATCTGATTCATTACCGCATGACCAATGAACAGACGGTTGAGCGTATTGATCAGCAAAGTATTGATACTGAATACGGCAGCTTTGACCTGTACCGCTATCGTGAACTGGGTAACCCGGATATCCATTTGGCCTTGGTCAAAGGTGAGCCTAAAGAGGGTGTGACCACAGTGCGTGTACATGGTTTTAACCCGACCCGCGACTTGCTCAAACTGAAGAAACAGGATGGCGAGCCGGCCTGGAACCTGGATCGTGCCTTGAAAGAAATTTCCAACAGTGATCGTGGTGTCTTGGTCTGGATTGGCCAACACCATTTACAGGACCTGGGTCCAGCATTAGATACCCTTAAAGCACCAAAAAATGTAAAATCAAATTCTGCACTGTCTCAGCAGTATCAGACCATTGGTGTGGGTGCACAAATTTTGCGTGATTTAGGCGTTGAAAAAATGAAGCTGCTCAGCTCTCCATTGCGTTTCAATGCCCTGTCAGGCTTTAACTTAGAAGTGGTAGAATACATCACCGCACAACAAACATCTTAAGAAATCATCGAGGTTGTTATGGCAGTTCGCCGTATTGAAGGTATGTTACATCTCGCGAACGAAGACCGTTATGCGATTTTAGTTGGTCGTTTTAACAGCTTTGTGGTTGAACATCTGTTAGAAGGTGCCATTGATACATTGAAACGTCATGGTGTATCAGAGGATAATATCACTGTTGTTCATGCACCTGGTGCTTGGGAACTTCCTGTCGTTGCGAAAAAACTGGCAGCTTCAGATCGTTTCAATGCCATCATCGCGCTTGGCGCCGTGATTCGTGGTAGCACGCCTCACTTCGATTTCGTTGCAGGCGAATGTGCCAAAGGTTTGGGCGTGGTTGGCCTGGACACTGGCTTACCTGTCATTAACGGTGTACTCACTACGGACAGTATTGAACAAGCGATTGAACGCTCTGGAACAAAAGCAGGCAATAAAGGTAGCGAAGCTGCCCTGACTGCGATTGAAATGGTTAACTTGTTAAAGGCTATTTAACGCTATGTCGCAAACACTTCAAGCAACTTATGCAGCAAAACGTAAAGCACGTCGCTTTGCTGTACAAGGAATTTATGAATGGCAAATGAGCCACAATCCGGTGCATGAGATTGAAGCACGTACGCGTGTGGAAAATGCTATGCACAAAGTGGATCTGAGCTATTATCATGAATTGTTGACTCAAGTGGTTGCCAATCATGAAGCATTGGATGCGCTCTTAATCCCGGTACTCGATCGCGAACTTTCAGCACTTGACGGTGTTGAGCTTGCGACCCTTCGTCTTGGTGCATATGAACTTAAAGAACATCTTGAGATTCCATATCGCGTCGTTCTAGATGAAGCAATCGAACTGGCTAAACATTTTGGCGGTGCCGATAGCCATAAATACATCAATGGTGTATTGGATCGTTTAGCGACAACTTTGCGTGCAGCAGAAAAACAGCAGTCTAACTAATAGCGTAGATTCGTTGTATGGCTGAATTTTCGATTATCGACACCTATTTCAATCGCAAGAATGCCAATTCTGTCGATCTGGGCGTCGGTGACGATTCAGCCTTGCTCACCCCCCCTCCTCAGCAACAACTGGTCATCTGTGCCGACACTCTAGTTGCTGGACGCCATTTTCCAATAGACACCGATCCGCATGCGATTGGCTGGAAAGCTGTGGCTGTCAATTTATCTGATATTGCCGCGATGGGCGCAACCCCGCACAGTATTTTACTCGCATTGAGCCTACCCCAAATTGATCATGACTGGCTAAAAGCTTTTAGTCAGGGTTTATATGATTGTTGCGATCAATTTGGTGTGAGCTTAATCGGTGGTGATACCACTCAAAGTCCTCATTTAACCCTGTCTGTCACAGCATTGGGCTGGGTGGATATTGGTCAAGCCATTCCACGCTCAGGTGCAAAACCGGGTGATCTGATCTGTGTCAGTGGAACTGTCGGTGATGCTGCTTTTGCTTTAAATCATCTTGGTCATCCTCTCCAGAAACGTCTGGACTATCCAACGCCACGTTGTCAGCTCGGTGCTGCCCTAAAAAGACTGGCCAATAGCATGATTGACGTCTCGGATGGTTTGGCCCAAGATCTTGGACATATTCTCAAAGCCTCTCAAGTCGGTGCAAAGCTGCAACTCGAAAACCTGCCGATCAGTCCTGCCCTGCATGCCTTAAGTGATGAACAAAAATGGCAATATGCCCTCGCTGGTGGCGATGATTACGAATTATGCTTTACAATAAGCCCGCAAAATTACGGAAAATTATTGCAAAAACAACTTGATGTTTCGATTAGTATAATCGGCACAATTCAGCAGCAACACGGCTTAACTTTTGAAAAAGATGGCGTAGATCATTCACTTCAATTTAATGGGTATCAACATTTTGCATAAACCTGCGATTAATTTTAAAGCCATGTCATGGATCGACCGACTGATTGTCTTTAGTGGGGTTGGTTTTGGTTCCGGTCTGGCACCTAAAGCACCCGGTACCTTTGGGTCGGCCTTTGCACTTTTATTTATTCCCATTTGGCTGCATCTTGGTTTTCTAAACAGTGTTTTTGCCATTGCCATCATGTCCCTGGTTGGCATATATATCTGCGGGCATACTGCTAGAGTCATGGGGGTTCATGATGATGGACGCATTGTCTGGGATGAATTTGCCGGACAATCCATCACATTTTTGCCCCTGATCTACTTAGGCCAGATGAACTGGTTATGGTTGCTCGTCGGTTTTGCCCTGTTCAGGTTATTTGATATCTGGAAACCTTGGCCGATCCGTGTGATTGACCGACAGGTCGACGGTGGCTTCGGCATCATGCTGGATGACATTATTGCCGGCCTTTGGGCGGCTCTTTGTATTTTGCTTTATTTTTACTTCATCGTGGCATAAGCCATATTTAGGATTAGAACATGTCAACGACTGTTATTATTCTTGCTGCAGGTAAAGGCACGCGTATGCGTTCAAGCTTACCGAAAGTATTACAACCCCTTGCAGGACGTCCTTTACTGGGTCATGTCATTGAAACAGCAAAAAAATTAAACGCAGATAATATTATTACGATCTATGGTCACGGTGGCGATCTGGTTCAGGCTGCTTTTGCAGAGCAAGAGATTAAATGGGTCGAACAGGCTGAACAGCTGGGTACAGGTCATGCCGTACAAATGACCTTGCCTGTCCTGCCACAAGACGGCGTCTCGCTGATTCTTTCTGGTGATGTACCCTGCATTAATCCTGTAACCTTACAAAAATTACTCGATGCCACTGCAGCAACCGGTATTGGTCTGGTGACGCTTACCCTGCCAGATGCCAATGGTTATGGTCGTATTGTGCGTGAACAGGGTCAGATCCAGGCCATTATTGAGCACAAGGATGCTTCCGAAGAGCAACGTCAGATTAAAGAAATCAATACCGGTATTTATGCGGTCAGCAATGCCAAACTGCATCAATGGCTGCCAAGTTTAAGTAATGACAATTCTCAAGGTGAATATTACCTGACGGATATCGTCGCGATGGCTTTGGCAGATGGTATGCAAGTTGCATCGGTAGAACCTGAGCAGGCTTTTGAAGTTGAAGGGGTAAATGACCGGGTGCAGCTGGCTGCTTTAGAACGTCAGTTCCAGGTTTATCAAGCCAAACAGCTGATGCAGCAAGGCGTACATCTGATTGATCCAAGCCGCTTTGACTTGCGTGGTAATTTAACTGTCGGCCAGGATGTTCGCATTGATATCAACGTGATTATCGAAGGTGATTGCGAGCTGGGCGACAACGTTGAAATTGGCGCTGGCTGTATTATCAAGAATACCAAGATTGCAGCTGGCACCAAGGTTCAGCCATATAGCATTTTTGATAGCGCCGTCGTTGGGGAAGATACTCAAATTGGACCTTTTGCACGACTCCGTCCGGGTGCACAACTGGCCAATGAAGTGCATATCGGTAACTTTGTTGAAGTTAAAAATACCACGATTGGTTTAGGCTCTAAAGCCAACCACTTTACCTACCTGGGTGATGCTGAAATCGGTGCCGGTTCTAATATCGGTGCAGGAACCATTACCTGTAATTATGATGGTGCGAACAAGTTTAAAACGATTATTGGTGATCAGGCCTTTATTGGCTCGAACAGTTCATTGGTGGCACCTGTAAAAATTGGCAATGGCGCCACAGTCGGTGCAGGCTCAACGATTACCCGTGATGTGGAAGACAACAGTTTGGCAGTAGAGCGCTCTAAGCAATTTGCCAAAGAAAACTATCCACGTCCGCAAAAAATCAAGAAATAAGGGGAATAAATATGTGTGGTATCGTTGGTGGCATTGCAGAACGTAGCATTACCAATATTTTGATTGAAGGTTTAAAACGCCTGGAATACCGTGGTTATGATTCAGCAGGTTTGGCACTCATTAACAACAGCCAAGTCCTACGTGAACGCCGTGTCGGTAAGGTTGCGAACCTTGAACAGGCTGTGAATGAATCACAGATTAGTGGTTCACTTGGCATTGCGCATACACGCTGGGCGACCCATGGCAAACCGACTGAAGAAAATGCCCATCCGCATATTTCTGAAAATGTGGCAGTAGTCCATAACGGAATTATCGAAAACTACCAAGAACTCAAAGATGATCTTGAAGCTTTGGGCTATGTGTTTACCTCACAGACTGATACTGAAGTGGTTGCCCATCTGATCAATGATGCACTGAAATCTACCCCGAGCCTGTTAGAAGCTGTACGCCAAGTGGTTCCGCAATTGAAAGGTGCCTATGCACTGGGCATCGTACATACTGACCACCCGGATGAACTGATTACCGTGCGTGAAGGTTCTCCACTGGTGATTGGTGTCGGGATTGGTGAAAACTTCATTAGTTCAGATCAATTAGCCTTACTTCCAATTACTAACCGTTTTATCTACCTGGAAGAAGGTGATATTGCCCGTTTGACCCGCACCACCATTGAAGTCTTTGTCGATGGTCAGCTGGTAGATCGTCCGGTCAAGGAACTGGATGCTGCGGTCAGCAATGCGTCTAAAGGTGAATACAAGCACTATATGCTCAAAGAAATTTATGAGCAGCCTGAAGCGATTAAACAGACCATTTCCCAAGCCTTAAATGGCAATGACCTGCGCGAAGACTTCCTTGCCAGTGCGGAACAAGACTTTTCAAAAATCCAGCAAATCCAGATTATTGCCTGTGGTACCAGCTATCATGCCGGCATGATTGCCAAATACTGGTTTGAACAGCTGATTGATCTACCTTGCCAAGTCGAGATTGCTAGCGAATTCCGTTATCGCACGCCGGTGATTGTGAATCACACGCTATATGTGTGTATTTCCCAATCTGGTGAAACTGCTGATACTTTAGCTGCCTTACGTGATACACAGAAACGTGCAACTGCCAAAGGCCTGGACATTACCACGATGACCATCTGTAACGTGGCGACCTCTTCGATGGTGCGTGAAACTCAGCATAGTCTGTTGACACTAGCAGGCCCTGAAATTGGTGTGGCTTCAACCAAAGCTTTTACTACCCAGCTTGCTGCATTGATGCTGTTGGTCCTGAAAATCGGTTCTGTAAAAAATACTATTTCTACAGAAAAAATGACGGAAATTACCACAGGACTTTGGCATATGCCTAAAGTCATGCTGGATACCTTGCGTCATGATGATGAAATTTTACGTCTTTCAGAACTCTTTGTTGAAAAGCAGCACTGCCTGTTCCTGGGTCGTGGTACGCATTTCCCGATCGCGCTAGAAGGTGCACTCAAGCTGAAAGAAATTTCCTATATTCATGCTGAAGGTTATGCTGCAGGTGAACTGAAACATGGACCATTGGCACTGGTCGATAATGACATGCCGGTGGTGATTCTGGCGCCACAGGATGACATGCTGGACAAGCTCAAATCCAATATGGAAGAAGTTCAGGCACGTGGTGGTGAACTATTTGTTTTTGCTGATGAGCACAGTGGCATTAAAGCCAAAGAGCGCAAGCACGTGGTCCATATTCCGGCAGTCAATGCAGTGCTAGCACCGATTGTGTATAGCATCCCGGTGCAGTTACTGTCTTATCATGTGGCAGTGCTGCGTGGTACGGATGTGGATCAGCCACGTAACCTGGCAAAATCGGTCACCGTAGAATAATTAAAATTGAATCAAGGCTGGTGTTGTATTTGTGTTCGTATAATTAAGTTTGTATCAAATAATTAAGTTTAGATTTAATTATTTAAGTTTGTATATTAATGAAGTAAACGAACAAAACCCTACCCTGTAGACCTAGTGATTCTTCACCAAGTCTACAGGGTTTTTAATATAATTAAATTCAAATTAGAATCACACCAGAAATATAAAATTATTACTAATATATTCAACAATATAAATATATAAAAATCCCACCCTAGATTCAAAAAGCATCCCTTTTTGACCTCACCTTGAAAACATTTCATTTTTATTTAAAGTATGCTTCCCCTTTCTGAGCAAGAATTCGTATTTTAAAGTGGAAGAATCTAATACAAACTTAATTTCACTTAAAACTCAGGATACCAAATTTTAATACAAACTTAATTTTAAAATTAAAATATAAAGAACAATTAATATCAATAACTTAAGAAAAAAAATAAAACAAACTTAATTAAATTCCCATAATTAGGCGCAATATTTGGTCATAAAGCAAAATAAGGGATAAGGAGCTATGTGCAAATTCTGAATAAGTCTACTAGCTATTCCTGTTACTAGCAGCCCACCTTATTTAAAATTAGGTATTTCATTCACTGGATATATTAATGTTAATGGATTTGATGTTAATGAGATAAAGCCAAAACGCTGATAAAACTCTATGGCTTTTTGATCTTTTGCATGTATTACAACAAAATTAACACCAATAATTTGAGCAACTTTTGAAACTTGTTTAAGAGCCTGAGCTAAAAGTACTTTTCCAATTCCTTGTCCTGCGCTGCTTGATCAACGGCAAAGCGACCCACAACCACACAAGGTAATGGATAACGAGGTAATCGTTTAGTGAAAATAGCATCAAATCCTATAGAGGTACTTGATAGACAATAAAATCCTCTCACCTACTGTGTATCATCATCAATAGCAACATAGGTTTTACTTGTTCCTGATTTCTGCTGTTGGGATGTGTATTGTTTTATGGATTTATTTAGATCATCTTGCCCACAATTAAATGATTTTTTCTGATGATGGTCTTGTAAAACCTCAATTTTCATCCAATAAACTCATTAATTTTTTCATCTCATCATTTGCAGGGCGTGGATTTTCAAGCAAATTCATTAACATATCACGATCAGCATTATTTACTTTTAACTCGTGATGAGATTTAAGTAATTCTTTTGCTCGTTCAAATGAGGATTGGATCATTAAGGAACTCACACTAAGACCCAATAAATTCGCAGCTTGCTCAATTACATTCTTTGCATCTACAGTTGAACGAACATTGATTCGTTCTGTTGCTAAGTTAGCCATATTTCCCACCAACTTGTGCATCAATATGATGTACAAGTTATAGCAGATTAAGGCAGTACTTTAAGATTCAAATTTGCATATTTTGTTTTATTAAAATATTTGGAATAGAAAATAAGCATTTTACTATGAACCAGAATGAATGGTCGGGTTTGAGTCTGAATATGCAGTTGGTTTACATAAAAATATGCAACGATGTTTACTAAGATGTAATTTGAATACTTTTGCCTATCCTAAACGTTTTTTAAACTCAGCAATTGAGTGCTAAAATACCCGATAAATTATTAAGCTACTGAATTTAATAAATAATTAAATAAAAATTATAAAATTTTGTTTGTATATAAATATATTTAAGTTTGTATATTTCTGCCAAATACAAAATTATCTTCCTTGAGATATGATGAATTATCAACCAAAATTCATAGGTCTTCTGTATGACAAAAATTATAAAAAACTATGAGGAATTAGTAAAAGAAGGATATGGCCAAGGCCATGGACGAGATTATAAACCTTGCAAAACTGTTCATAACTTCAGTTCAATTGGTCGCTCTCATAGAGTACAAGGTCGTGTGAGTAAACGTCTTCACCACTTGTTTTCTGATCTAGAGTTATCCACCTTTTTGCTGCTTGACTGGAATCAGAACGTTACAGATATTCGTGAACATTATCCTTTGGATATCTATGATCTTAACTCCATCTGTTCTCGTTACCGGATGAAAAAGGTATCGGTTGATTATCTACCTTTTACCCTATCTTCAGATTTTTTAGTTGATTTTGGTAAGTTTTCTATAGCCCTCGACACTCTTTATAGTAAGGATTTGAATAAAGCACATATTATTGAGTCTTTAGAAATTAAACGTCGTTACTGGGAAGAAGAGCACAATACGCCATTCAAGCTGATTACCGAAAAGGATATTCCTGCTACGGTACTAGAGAACATTAAATGGCTGTATGTAGAAAAAAATAATCTTGAAATAACAAATCATATGATTGATCAAGCAATTTATTTTATGGAAGAAATTAGCCAGTATCCTCAAAGCTCATTGATCTCTTTCTGCAACCATACTGACCAAACTCAAAAAAGGGGTATCGGAACGACGCTCGCATTGTTTAGAAAACTATTTGCCCTGCGAATACTGCAATTTAATCTAGAAATTTCGTACTTGGAGCTTAAACTCTCTGATATTCATGCAAGTAATTTGCTCCAGAACGAGAATACAGTCCATGCAACTAATTAATTCAGTTTACATCTTGAATTCAACACAATACCGGATACTCAAATTCTTACCGCAGTATACCGTATGGATTGCAATTGATAATAAAAATGCTTTTCCTGAACTCATTTTATCCAAGGAACTTCAAACTCTCTCAGATGATCAAAGCCTAATACCAGCACAAGATCCTTATGAACACTTAAAACGATTAAACTTGAGTGAGGATTCTATTCAACTCAAAAAAAGAGATGAAAACTTTTTTATTATTCAAGATTTAATTAATGATGAACAAGTTCTTATCAATGCAAAAATCAGGACTGCAAAAATTAAAACTATACATCTAGAAAAAGAAGTATCAATTAATAAAATCCTACGACTCCTAAGACGCTACTGGCAACGTGGTCAAACTATAAATGCTTTGGTACCGGACTATGAAAACTCAGGTGGAAAAGGCCAAAAAAGAGCTATAGGTGATAAAAAAATTGGCAGACCACGCATTTATGAATCGAATGAAGGTAAGAATGTCACTGAACAGGTTGAATTATATTTTAAGCAAGCCATCGAAGAGTATTTAGTTCCTGTCAAAAAACAATCCATTAACGAAACTTATCTTCGGTTTAAAAATTTATTTTCTAAGCACTTTCATCAAGTGCAAGCCGCAGATATTCCAACCTATGCCCAATTCTATTATTTTTATAATAAGCGATATAGAAATAAGAACAATTCCAAGGAAATTCTGAAGAATCAGAAAACTCTGAAAGATCACAAACCTCTGACTTCAACAGCGACCAAGCACGCAAATGGTCCTGGTGCACGTTATGAAATAGATTCAACAATCGCTGATATCTACCTTGTATCATCACGAGATCCATCACAGATTATTGGCAGACCTACCGTATATATTGCTATCGATGTATTTAGCCGGATGATTACTGGGCTTTATGTCGGTATGGAAAACAGCTCATTTAACACAGCCATACAATGCCTCAGCGTCGCAATCCAAGATAAAGTAACATTCTGTCAGAGTTATGGCTTACAAATACAAGCGGAAGACTGGCCGATTTATGGTTTACCTAGCGCCATACTTGCAGACCGCGGCGAACTAATTGGCTATCAAATTGAACTTCTTGAAAAAAACTTTTCTGTTCGAATTGAAAATGCGCCACCGTATCGAAGCGATGCCAAAGGTATTGTGGAGAGGGCTTTCGGAATCATTCAGTCACGCTTTAAATCCTACGATAATATCGGTGTTGTTTCTAGATTCAAGGAAAAAAAGAAAGGCGGACATGATTATCGGCTAGAAGCTTGTCTGACTCTGGAAGAGTTCAGAAAAATCATATTAAGCTGCATCTTATTACGCAATAATTTTGATGTCTTGACAAAATATGATCGCAGTGCCGATATGCCAACTGACCTGCCATCTATTCCTCTTAAGCTCTGGCAGTGGGGCCTACAGCACCGCACTGGGATGTTAAGACAAGTGGATAACAAATCACTATATGTTGGCTTGCTACCTAGGATCGATGCCTCTTTAAGTGACAAAGGACTTAAAGTCAAAGGATTATTCTATCAATGTCTGGAAATGCATCAACAAGGCTGGCTTATTCGTAACACAACCAAATCTCGCCCGAAAAAGTTGCGGATTGGTTTTGACCCATACTCAGTAAATACCATTTATATTTTTTATGATGAAAATAAATTGGAATACTGGGAGGCTCACTTAAATGATACCTCACGTCAATATCAACATCTGACCTGGTGGGAAGCTGAACAAATTCAAAAAGCGATCAAAACTGTTGAAAAACAGCATTCGCAACTCAAGTCTGTAGCCATCAGCGAATTGCAGGATTTTACTGACAACATCATTAAGTCAGCACAGAGTCGGCGGGCTCAAGCGGGAGTTCTCCAACTTTCTAACGCACAACGTACTCGAAATATCCGGCAGAATAAACAAGAAGCCATGCAGATGGAACGTGCGGAACACCTACAAAACAGGCCTGTAAATTCTATCCGGACCATCAATCCCAATAAAGATAATACTCAAATACCCCCATCTCAAACCAGCAATCTAGATTTGACAAGTCAACCAGATTTAATGAGACAATTATTTGAAGAGGACGATGAAGAATGAATAATAATGAACTCACGATTAATACATCAATAGAAGACATCTATGGGGATAATCCTCTCATTACTCAATTACCGCCCATTCTTGACACGAAGTCGGTTATTAAACACCTACGAGGGAAACTAAAATTTATTCCAGAGCAGCGTTTTTTGCCTCAACC
Source organism: Acinetobacter sp. AS5 (assembly GCF_048957595.1). Taxonomy (NCBI): domain Bacteria; kingdom Pseudomonadati; phylum Pseudomonadota; class Gammaproteobacteria; order Moraxellales; family Moraxellaceae; genus Acinetobacter; species Acinetobacter sp. AS5. Next base: position 11,912 of record NZ_JARDAL010000047.1, read on the forward strand.
AGAAAGAATTCATCTAATTGCTCAACTGCCTCATGATTTTTTCCAACCACTCACCAAACATCTATCCCTTGAACAAAAAATTTCTATCATGATCCGGCAAGGTTACGTGAGTAGAAACATCAATAATGGTGATCGACACAGGCATTTGCACGCGGCTTTTCAACAACTAGAACCTTCAAACGAAAGCTCTTACCGCTACGCTCCTCCAGAATCGACAGCCACTAGTATGTCTATTATAGGATGTTCTGGGAGTGGGAAAACGACCACGATGAACAAGATTTTGCGTTATTATCCGCAAGTGATTGAGCATAAAGAACTGGGGTTAAAGCAAATTGTTTATCTTAAAATTGATTGCCCTCATGATAGCTCTTTAAAAAACTTATGCTCAAACTTTTTTAGAGCAGTAGATTTAGCATTAGGAGATACTAACTTCGAGCATCGTTTTACCAGAAGCCGCTTAAATGTAAATGCAATGCTGCAGCAGATGAAAATCATCGCAAATAACTATTCAATTGGACTTTTAATCATTGATGAAATCCAGCATTTGAATACAAAAAAATCTGGTGGGGCTGAGATTATTCTTAATTTCTTTGTCACCTTGGTGAATGTCGCATCCATTCCGATCGTGATGATTGGGACACCCAAAGCCAATGAAATTTTGCAAGAAGACTTGAGATCAGCTAGACGCAGTGCAGGATTAGGCTCTTTAATCTGGGAACCTATGCGTAATGAAGCCCCTACTCCCGATCCTAGTACTCCCGATCAAATGATTATTTCTGAATGGCATGCTTTTACAAACAAGCTATGGCAGTATCAATGGGTTCAACAACCAGCTGAACTGACCGATGAATTAAGAGCCACTTGGTATTATTATACGCAAGGTATTCCGGATCTAGTGGTTAAGTTGTTCTGTCTGGTACAAATTCATGCAATCACCATCGGTCTGGAAAAAATCACCTCAGAATTATTTAAAAAAGTCTATGAAGAACAATTGCAGCCAGTCCACGATATTCTAGATGCACTGCGTTCAGGCAATCCTGCACGTATTGCACGGTATTCTGACCTCACTATCCCTCAAGTTCAAATTGAGGAGTATGTTGAACAACACCGTTTTAAAGCCGCATTAAAAACAGAAAAACAGCATAAAGATCTGGGACCGCATTATTCTACTTTAATAGGTATGCTGACAGCATTAGGTCATCCCGCCGCTACAATAGAACCGCATGTCACTTCTGCATTAAAAAAATATCCAAACGAAAACTTACAGGTACTCCTCCAGCATATTCTGGAAGTATTAGACAGCCCTGTAGCAGAAGATAAGTTTAAACAGCATCAAACCACGACTCCGGCAAGGAAGCCACGGACATCTCGTAAAGTCATGAAGCCGGAGGAATGGAAAAGTACTGAAGCTACTGACTTACGAAACTTTTTCAGTCAAGCACAAGAACAGGAAATAGATGTTTATGAGTTATTAAAATCATCTCACTATTTGTTTGATCCTACTCGTCCTATTTTGCATTAAGCAACAAAGAATGGAGAGCACGGTATTATGATTTCGAATTTTCCAATGCCATATCCGGATGAGCTAATTTACAGTGTAATTGCCCGTTATGCTGTTCACAATGGGATTCTGAGTCCCAAATATCTCACTGAAGAATTATTCAATAGCAGGAATTTAACACCAACTTACGATTTACCTTCGCATCTAGACAGGTTGGCCGGTTACTTACCAGGTCATTATGATGCGCTTATTTTAATTAGCCAGCACACCCTACTACCAATTTACCAACCATTCCAACCTGATACAGTGATGCGTTATGCTGTGCAGGCATTGCGAAATGAACAGTATCAATCACTGCATACTAAATTGGGAAAAAATGCATCGCGGATCAAAGCTGTGAGTTTTTTTCGATTCTGTCCTCATTGCTGGAAAGACCAGATGGAGCAATATGGTGAAGTTTACTGGAAACGTAGCTGGCAGATTACTGGGTACGAGTATTGTACAGGACATCAGCAACCTCTTTTTATAAGTTCGATCCCTTGCAATGGGATAGACCGAAAATTCTATTTTGCCCATTTGAATGCACTAAAAGAGTCTTCACAGCTTGTGTTTAATCCTCAGGACTTAAATCATCATATCGAGCTTGCAGGACTGATCGAAGAGCTACTCGCTCATTCAACACCCTTCAATGTGCAGGATTTTTCTACTGTATCAGATGCTTATTTTCTTATCTTAAAAGATAGGGAATTACTATCAGGCCGTAAAAATATCAATTACGAAAAAGTCCGTCAATTAGTCATTGAATATTGGGGCGAAAGTTTTCTTCAATATTATCATTTAGGTGATCTGCTGTCTGAGAACTGCTGGCTCAAAAATATCTGTAGGAAACACCGCAAGGCGTTTTCTTATCTTGAGCATCTAATCGTATTAAAAGCTCTTGTTCCAGAGAAAAATCCGATTGAAATATATAAGCAATATATTCACCTAGTATCAATGGACCTAGAGGAAGATGCCGCAACAGCAGCAATATGTATTGATAATAAAGTAGATCAAACGTTATCTGAGGACCAAAAACAATGGACAAAATTAATCCTAGAAAGGCCAGTCAAACAGGCTCGCCAACAAAATGGCTCACTGTATGCTCGCTTATATCGCAATCATAAAGATTGGCTATTATTTATCAATAAATCAGCTTTAATTCCCCCTCCTTCTGTCCCTAAACCACGTATTGACTGGAGAGCTCGAGATCGACAGTTTATTAAACAACTCATCAAAATACGGAATGAATTATTAGAAGATCTAGACTCCCCGCAATGGACAAAAAAGTTTTTTATTAGACAACTGGGTTCAGTGAGTATGATTGAAAAAAACTGGAATTTTTTCCCATTGACTGCAGCCTTTTTGGATCGTTACGCTGAGTCTGTGGATTGTTATCAAATACGTCGCCTGACTCGAACCTATATTCGCCAAAATATTGAAGATAGATGTTATCCATCGAGTGTTTTTTTACGTGAATCAGGATTAAGTGAGCAGCGATTAACGCCAGAAGCACGTCGATTTTTTAATAATATTTGGGAAGAAATAGAAAAATGAGTGATTGTTCAACTGACTTTTTACCGAATGATATGATTTACTATACTGCGACAAAAATTAGTCGACGTGGTCGAACTCGGTTTGATATTGATACTCATTTGTTTAACCCTATTATTAACAGCTATATTCAGCTTCAATTACCAATTGAGAGCATTCTTCTTTATGACTATCTCACTCCAATTGCTGATGACTATCCAAAAAAGAAATTATTTAGCCATACACTTAAAAGTGTAAATTTCACAACATTCAAAACTATCATTTTATCTGAGGATGAGCCTCAAAAGATGCATCAGGGTAGGATCTGTTTTGAGTTTTATTATTACTCGAAAGTTTTAAAGAGAAATATTAATATTCAAATACCTAAACTTGTTTTAGCTCGAGATCTATTCTTTTCTCACCCGTATCTTTTACGTGCTGCACTTTTTGCAGAAAACTATTCAACAGATATTTTAGTAGACATGGAGGATCCTGATGCAATCCACATTTTTATTGCACAAAATAAAAAGATTTTAAAACAAGATCTCTCCGATCCTCATTTTTTGAAAAAATTGGCTTTAATTCTATTACAACCTGATTTAAATAAAGCCTTCCTTAGCATTTATCAGAAAACAATTACTGATCAAAACAGTGCTAAATATTTTAATTTTGACATGGAGGCTCCTAATATCAGAAATATCCATCTAACAGTAGATGGAATTTATGATAAAGAAACAGGTATTTACAGAGTTGAGCGCATCAGATCTTTCAAAAATCTTGATACAGCTATCAACCGCCCTATTCAATTTCATTTCACTGCAAAAAAAATTATACAACAGGTCAAAAATGCTCAAGGGCAAGGTTCAAATAAACCAAAACCAGCAAGTCAGCCTAAAGAGAAACTGAATAAAAATGCTGAGGCAGATACTGATAAACTACTGAACAAACTAAGAAATATACCTGGAAAAATTTATACTATAGAAGAATTAAAAATTTCTTTAGAGACACCTCCTGCTGAAACTGTAGTACGGAAAAGACAAAAACAAATGGATAAAGATCAAAATCAAGAAGAAGGATTTGCTGGAGGCGAAGGAGATATAGAGGGTACGGTGCCTGGATTTACAACTGAATCAGAAATTCAACTAAAGCGAGTTACCCATGAAGATCTAATTAAGGTACTAAAGGAAATCCAGAAAAAGGGATACAAAGTTCAAGAGGTCAGAAATTCACCTTTTAAAAAATATAAGCTTTTTAGAGGACACAAGTTTGCCAATAATCAACTACGATACTTTTATGTATATAAAATTCTAAATACACAAAGTAATGAGCAATTTTATCTATGTGAAATTGATACGTCAGATGGCAAAAAGAACATATCTACACTATTACTCAGAGATGAGGAAAAAACTCGATTATTAATTGAAACAGAGTTGGAAAAATTAAATAATTCTATACTTTCTCAATCACTGAGTTGGCCTAAAAAATTTCTATCTGAAGTAAGAGGTATTACTATGTTTACTACAATTAATCATCCTTCAAAAAAGGAACAGATGGAAGAATTGAATTATTATACTGACTGGGCTCAACGTATTTTAGCAAAGGGAAAATCAATAGACCTCTTGCGAAAGTAAAAACTGCCTCAATATAGATTTCATGAAATATCAGAAATTAAATCGTTTTTCAGATTCTGAATTCCAGCGCTTGGTTGGTGTACCTCGAGCAGTTTTTAGTGAAATAGTCGAAGTTTTAAAAGAAGCAGAATCACTTAAAAAGAAATTAGGGCGTCCTCATACTTTAGCTATAGAGGATCAATTATTATTAACACTCAATTACTTACGGAGCTACAACACCCAATTGGAATTGGCGGCAAATTACCATATCGCTGAAAGTAATGTGAATCGAACTATTAAAAAGGTTGAAGATGCATTAATGAAATCAAGACGTTTTACCCTGCCAAAACGAAGCATTACCACAGCAGACGAACAATTTAACTGGGTAATTATTGATGCGACAGAATGTTTAATAGAACGCCCGAAAAAAAAATCAGAGTAAGTTCTACAGTGGTAAAAAGAAGAAACATACGTTAAAAGCCCAAGTGATCTATCATCCGAAGAGCAAACAAATCATAGGAGTAGATATATCGTCTGGCAGTCAGCATGATATTAAATTGGCAAGAAAAACAGTTAAGAAATTCAAACATTGTGACTATGTTATGACCGATTTAGGGTACTATGGGTTAGAGCAAGATGGCTTTAAATTATTGATGCCAATAAAGAAAAAGAAGAATTTACCCTTATTTGATGCTGAGAAAAATTACAATAAAATGATTGGAAAAATACGAGTTGTAATCGAACATATTAACAGTCAATTGAAAAGATTTAGAATACTAAGTGAACGCTATCGAAATAGACGGAAAAGATTCGGTTTACGCATTAACTTAATCGCTGCACTGGTAAACCGGATGAACTTGCAATAACGACTTTCGCAAGAGATCTAATGTATAAAAATTAAATACATCGTTACATATTGAGTAAGCAAAAATGAGTTACTTTTACTCAATTTTCTTTATAATCTTTTAGCATAATTAATGTTTTAGTCATTCGCTTATTATACCTTTTCATTTAAAATTCGTACTATTTTTACAACGTAATAAAACTAGAAACTTACTTTTTGAGGCAAATTATGTTAAAGCATTCACTTAAACTTACAGCACTTGCAGCTGCTACTTCTTTATTACTTAGTGCCTGTGGCGGTAGTGATAATGATCATGGTGCAAGTCCATTTGTACCTAACACTGTTCAAGGTGTAGCCGTTGACTTTTATGTGGGTGGAGCCACTATCTCATTAGATGACTGCGATGGCTTAACAACTGAAACAAATGATGAAGGTAAATTTAATTTCACCACTACGCGTGCATGTAATGAATCTGCGATGACCGTGACTGGTGGCACAGATTTAGTGACTGGTTTACCATTTACCGGAACGCTTAAAATTAAAAAAACGAACTTACAAAATTGGAGTTCTAGAAACTTACTGGTTGCAAGCCCACTGACTACTCTTGAATATTATGTAAGCTCTGCTCAGGAGCTACAAACTATTCTAGATAATCTGGGTATTAAAAACGCCAATGCTTCTAACCTTTCTACCTTTAACCCAGTTTCTTCTGGTACTGCCCAAGAAATGGCATCTATCTTTGTCTTGCAGCAATTAATCACGCAAATTGAGGATAGTTTACAAGCTCTTCCAAACAGTGAAGGTAATGCTGCCCTTAACCTTGAAGAAGCAACTGCTTTAGCTGTGAATGCAATCACTCAAACACTTAAAACACCAAATCAATCATTATTTGATTCAACTGGTGCGATCTCCCCTACTCAACTCAGTGCTGTTTTAGAAGCGGCTGTGAACACAGCAAATGAAAAGTTAGAAGAAAAAGGCGAAGAGATCCGAGTTCCTGAGCAATTGGCTGTTCAAGTACAAGGTAATATTCAAACTCTTTCTGATGTAGTAGCTACGGTGCTTACAACAGGGGGAAGTGCGAACGACCTAGTGAATGCGATTGAAAATAATGAGGGGATACTTGAACAAATCCAGGATATCGTCAAAACTCCTCTTATCAATAGTTTCTCTCTTGCTTCTTATTCTTTGGAACAAATTAAAAACTCTACCGCAGCAGCACCGTTACTCGTAAACCGTACTGATATTAATAATACTGCCCGTATCACTTTTGCAATGGCGAATACCACGACCAATGTAAATGAAAGCGCTGAGGTTGGCTTTAAAGTAGTTGCCAATCGTAATGCATTAGAAGAAACCTTAGATGTATACCTAGACAAATTGAATATTGTCTTTAATGCAGATGGTTCAATTCAATCAGCAACCATCCCAGCAGGCGCAACTTTTAAAATTGCGTCATCATTAGGTAGTATTACAAATGGAACATTTGAAGCAGCTTCAGACATCTCAATTGCTTCAAATGGCTCAATTTCTTTATATGACATGGTCCAACAAAACAGTACTTTAGCTAATTACTATAATCAGTACTTCAATCTGTTACGTGCAGAGGATAAAATCACTGTTACAGCAGTTGTTGCACCACGTATGTATGTGATTGATCCTGAATTAGGCTTAAACAGTGGCTCCGTTACTGTTGCTGATACTAGTTTAAATGGTTTCGCATTAACAGGTCACTTTAAACTTAACTAATCTGAATCAATTAAAGCCAGCGTTTTTGCTGGCTTTAATTATTGAATATTCTAAAGTGATTAAATACATGAAATATGCTTTTACAACGCTGGGATTAGGCCTACTGTCTTCTTTTACCGCTTGGGCTGCACCAAATGATCTATATTTGCAAGCCAATAGCTTTACTCAAACTGATACTGCACTCAGTATCGGTATAGATGCAGTAAATGATACGATTGATGTCTTTAATATTCGAGAAAGTGAAGGTGTTTCAGAAGGAGCCGGAGATTATATCGGTGCACATGTACATCTTATGCATAAATTCTCTCCAACCTGGGGCTTAGAAGCCAGTTACCAGTATCGGGAAATTGATTATGCGCAAGATACCAATACGATTTCCAGCCCTCTCCTTGCGGTGCGTTACACACCTGACTTTAATCTAAATAAAAATGATACCGTGATATTCCGTCTGAGTACTTGGGGCAATTTTTCTGATGAAATCAAAAAATCCACCCCTACACAGATCCAAAATCGTACTTTAGAACAAATTACCGTTCAAGATGCTCAAGATTGGCAATTACAACTAGACAGTATTTTTAGCCGTAAAATCGATCATATGAATATGGTTAATTTATTTACGACCCTTGGCTATAGTAAGGTAAAAGTAGATCAATTAAATATCCAAGGGCAGAAAGATAGCTGCCTCATGGATCTCCAAATTCAGTCTAATAATCAATATACTGGTCAGCTCAGTCAACCCTGTACAATTGATGATTTAATTGTGAAAGAGTTGAATGCAGCCGGTGATGCCAATGAGTTTGGGATCGATATTCAAAAAGATCTGAATTATGACGCTTTTTATGCAGGATTTGGCGGTTCTTGGAATTGGCGTTATCGTAATTTTGAAAGTCAATTAGCCTATCAGTATCAACGCTTATGGCGTAAAGACATTGATGACCGGATTAGTAATTTCGGTGCTGCACCCATTAAAGATAACCATAGTGTAGGACTTAAATTAAACTATGATTTTAGTCCTCAAGTCAGAGGCTTTATTAAGGGTGAAATGTATCAGCATAATTTAATCGGTTATATCCCTTTCTTATATAATGGTGTCACGGCTTCTCGTTTAGATAAAAAGTACGGTTTAGCCTCAGTGGGAATTACATTGCACAATTTTTAAATGACACTCTAAGTCATACTTATATTCAACTGTATAATCAATGATATAACCTCTGTAATTTTTTATAGAGGTTTTTTTCATTTTACTCATTTATCTCTATACTGTTTCAATCCCTTATAACTTCAACTCTTTTTTGCGAATTTTGAGAAATCACATGACACAACTGACTTGCTTTAAAGCTTATGACATTCGTGGCAAACTCGGCACTGAACTGAATGAAGAGATTGCCTATAAAATTGGTCGTGCTTACGGACAGATCTACCAACCGAAAACCGTGGTGATTGGCTGTGACATCCGCCTGAGCAGTGAGGGCTTAAAACAGGCGACTATTCGCGGTTTAAATGATGCTGGAGTCAACGTGCTGGATTTGGGCATGACCGGGACTGAAGAAGTTTATTTCGGCGCATTTCATCTCGATGTCCAAGGTGGAATTGAAGTGACGGCCAGTCATAATCCGATGGACTATAATGGTATGAAACTGGTGCGTGAAAATGCCCGCCCGATCAGTGCCGATACCGGTCTTAAAGAGATTCAGGCCTTGGCAGAATCAGGGGAATTCGTTGAGGTTGTCCAAAAAGGTCATACTGAACAATATAATATCCTGCCAGAATTTATCGATCACCTGATGACCTATATCGATCCGGCAAAAATCCGCCCGATGAAACTGGTGATGAATGCTGGCAATGGTGCCGCAGGTCATGTGGTGGATGCGCTTGAACAGAAGTTTCGACAACTACAGATCCCGGTTGAATTTGTCAAAATTCACAATGAGGCCGATGGTAACTTCCCGAATGGCATCCCGAATCCAATTCTGGTTGAAAACCGTGATAGCACCCGTGATGCGGTCATTCAGCATGGTGCGGATATGGGCATTGCCTGGGATGGCGACTTTGACCGCTGCTTCCTGTTCGATGAAAAAGGTCAGTTCATTGAAGGTTATTATATTGTCGGTCTTCTGGCGCAGGCATTCCTGCTGAAGCAGTCTGGTGAAAAAATTGTCCATGACCCGCGTCTAGTCTGGAATACGCTGGATGTCGTGGAGCAGTATCAGGGGATTACCGTCCAATCAAAATCAGGTCATGCCTTCATTAAAGATGTCATGCGTGAACATAATGCGGCTTATGGCGGGGAAATGAGCGCCCATCACTATTTCCGTGATTTTGCTTACTGTGACAGCGGCATGATTCCATGGTTACTGGCTATGGCGGTACTGTCTGAAACAGGAAAATCCTTATCTTCTCTCGTGGAAGAAATGATCGCCAAGTTCCCATGTTCAGGTGAAATTAATTTTAAAGTGGCCGATACCCAGGCAACCATCCAAAAACTTTTCGATCATTATGCCGATCAACAACCTGAAATTGATCAGACTGATGGCGTCAGCCTGAATTTTGGTAGCTGGCGTTTTAATGTGCGCGCCTCCAATACTGAACCATTATTGCGTTTGAATATTGAAAGCCGCCGTGATCATAATCCACGACCGATGCGGGACTATGTCGATGAGCTGACCCAGCTGATCCAGGGCGATGCTTAAATCCTAAAAAAGCCTGAAAACAGTGCCCTTTAAACCAGAGAGAAGACTCCAGTTTTTAGGGTACTTTTCCGGCCTGAAGCTTTTATGGAAAATGTTTTTCGAGTATATCCACTGTGATATTTGTATTCATTTTTCGCGCAAACAGCATGCCTGACTGCTTCATTTTATCAAAATCAGACATATCTAAAGTTTTTGGATAATCCGGCCCGGAATCCCAGTCAATATATCTTAGCCCTGTTTCACAATCCTCTATCCTATGCTGGGCATGATAGATGCGTTGCTGAAAATGGGAATTATAAATAATGGTATGGAAAAAGATTTCATCTGCACAGAGTGAAGATTTAAAGGTTTTTGCATAATCCGGATTCGCTTCCAGATAATCTAGAATAAATGTCACCGCCTGATCGGTGAGAGTAATCCAGTTTGAACCTTTATATAGTTTAGGTAAATGAGAAATATCCTGTTTACGGAAGTGCCGGCAATACCATAATGCCCATCTGTTCAGGAACTGAAATAATGGTGATTTAGCTTTTTGATACATAATCGGTAAATACAGGACATTCACCCGTTGTTCCACATCATCTGCTAAATCATCATGACCCACAAACTCGGTCTGTTTTTGATATTCTTTTTCTAGAAATAATTCTCTTGCTGTATTGGAACATAAAGGAATGTCATCTCCAGACAGGAAGAAAAAATAGCCGTAATCATATTTTTGCGCTTCCTGCAGGAGTTTTAACATAACCTCGATTTGGCTATAGCTACCCCATCGTACATCTGTCCGGTCTGCTAAAAAATATACCTGATCATGCTGTCCGAATTGAGTATGAAATGGGGCAAGGTCGGCTTTCTGATCGACATGAATAAGAATAATACTATGAGGACTTTTCAGCAGCTCATTTACCAGAAAAACCAGTGAATGGGTAAGTTGATGACAAATGACCCCATAAATAAAATTCATATCTATGATCCATATCCTTTGGGATTCTGCTTCTGCCATTTCCAGCTATCGGCGAGCATATCCTCCAAGCCATATTCGGGTGTCCAGCCCAGTTCCTGCAGCGCACGTGCATTGTCCGCAAAACAGGTTGCGACATCGCCTTCACGTCGTGGTACCAACTCAAATGGAACAGCAACACCATTTACCTGCTCAAAGGTATTTTTGACTTGCAGGACTGAAATTCCATTGCCAGTACCAATATTCCAGGCACGACATCCTTGTGCAGTCAGACGATTATTCAAAGCACACAGATGTGCATTGGCCAGATCTACGACATGAATATAATCACGCACACCGGTACCATCGACGGTGTCATAGTCCTGACCAAAAATAGACAGTTTTTCACGACGGCCTACAGCTACCTGAGTTACATAAGGCATCAGGTTATTGGGAATCCCTTGTGGATCTTCCCCAATCTGGCCACTTTTATGCGCACCGACCGGATTAAAATAACGCAATAATGCAATTGACCAGCGTTCATCAGCTATGCATAACTTTTCGAGCAGTTGCTCAACGATCAGTTTGGTATAGCCATAGTTATTGGTCGGCATTCCGGTAGGCATCTCTTCATTTAAAGGTGAAGGATTATTTTCACCATAGACCGTAGCCGAAGAGCTGAAGACCAGTTTGAATACCTGTGCACGCTGCATCGCCTGCACCAGACTAATGGAACCGGCAATATTATTGTCAAAATAGGCCAAAGGAATCTGCTGGCTTTCTCCCACCGCTTTCAGCCCGGCAAAATGAATCACTGCATCAATCGACTGTTGCTGAAAGACCTGATCCAGTAACTGGCTATTCCGGATATCTCCTTCGACAAAGGTCAGACTTTTCTGAGTCAGCTTTTTTACCCGGTTTAAGGACTCAGCAGAGCTATTACACAAATTATCCAGTACAACGACCTCATGTCCGGCATTCAGCAATTCCACACAGGTATGTGAACCAATATAGCCTGCCCCGCCTGTGACCAGAATTTTCGCCATTTTACTTTCCTAATAGAACTTTAATTAAACCTTGGGTTGAGCCATCCAGACCATTCAGATCGGTCTGTTCACCATTCAGTATGGGCAATAACTGGTTGGCAATTTCCTTGCCTTTTTCCACGCCCCACTGGTCGAACGGATTGATATTCCACAGCACAGACTGAACAAATACCTTATGTTCATAGAGTGCAATAAGCATGCCTAAACTGTATGGGTTGAGCTCCTGCAATAACAGGGTAGTGCTCGGCTGATTACCTTCATATTGCTTATAGGCCGGCAAGCTAGCCAATTCAGCCTGATTTAGGGCTTCATTGCCAAAAGCCAGTAAGCGCGATTGCGCCAGACAGTTAGATAAGGCCAAATGATGTTGTTCTACCAATGCTTCGGCACTTTCTGCATAAGTATATTGCTGGCTGTTATAACGCTCTATCGGCGCAATAAAATCACAGCTGACTGACTGAGTTCCCTGATGCAATAACTGATAAAAGGCATGCTGGGCATTTGGACCCACTTCTCCCCAGATGATCGGACAGGTATCCAGCTGGACTTTTTCGCCATTACGCTGGATCGACTTACCGTTGGATTCCATTTCCAGCTGTTGCAAGTAAGATGCAAAGTATTTCAACCGACCATCATAAGGCAGAATTGCATGGGTTTGAATATCCAGAAAATTGGTATTCCAGGCTCCCAACAATCCCATCAATACCGGAATATTGCGTTCAAAAGGCTGGTACTGAAAATGCTGGTCCACCGCATAGGCGCCAGCCAGCAGCTGCTTAAAGCCTTCAATTCCGATACTCAAGGCAATTGGCAGTCCGATACAGGACCAGAGTGAATAACGCCCACCGACCCAGTCCCAGAGCAGCAACTGGTTTTCCGGCGCAATGCCCCATGCGGTCATTTTTTCCGGCTTGGTCGATACCCCAATAAAATGGTGCTTGAGGATATAAGGATGCTGACCTAATGCCTTTTCCAGCCACAGGCGTACCGTCTGGGCATTGGTCAGGGTATCAATGGTGCCGAAGGATTTGGAGGAAATAATAAACAGCGTCGTTTCCGGACGCAGCTGATGCAACAGCTCGGACAGCTGACTGCCATCCATGGTTGAAACAAAATGTACGTTCAGTGGCTGAGCAGACTGGTATTTAAAATCAGATAAAGCATGCGTGACCATCAAGGGACCCAGATCTGATCCCCCTACCCCGATATTGACCACATCCTGAATGACTTCCCCGGTGGCACCGCGACGCTGTCCGGCATGAATCTGTTCCACCAGCGCATACATTCGTTCCAGCTGGGCATGTACATCAGCTGCCAGATCAGCATGCTGTTGATCCTGTTTGGGCAGGCGCAGTGCCCAGTGCATGGCAGCACGCTGCTCGGTATAGTTGATTTCCTGATTGGAAAATAGGGAGCCAATCCACGATCTGAGGTTCTGTACGTCAGCCCATTCGATCAGGCCTTGTAGCACATTTTGATTGATTCTGTGTTTGCTATAGTCAAATAGCAGTTGTTCAAACTGAATGGAATATCGATTAAAGCGCTCCGGGTCAGCAGCAAACAGTTCCCGCAGATGCTCAGATTGAAGTTGTTCTTTGTTTGAGGCTAATTTCTGACACACAGTTTCAGTGTCGAGATTTGGATTAAAATGGCTCAACATTAACGTCCCACCCCAATATAATTAAAACCACGTGTCTTGACATACGTCGGATCATACAGATTACGCCCATCCAGAATCAGGGGATGCTGCATTAGTTTGATCAAATACGGATAATCCGGACTGCCGTACTGTTTCCATGCCGTAATCAGACACAAGGCATGCGCCCCTTCCACAGCCTGATACTGGTCTTTACACAGGATCAGGTCTTCCCGTGGCCCATAGACCTTTTCAATATTTGCGATTGCCTGAGGATCATGTAGTTTGACCGTCACGCCTTGCGCCCACAAAGCGGTCAACATGGCATGTACCGGAGACTGCTGGATACTCGGGGTATTTTCCTTAAAGGCTGCACCCCAGATTGCAATGACCTTACCTTTTAAGTCACCACGGAAATAGTTCCAGAGTTTACGGAACAGCAGCTCTTTTTGCTGTTCATTAATGTCCCAAACCTGCTCCAGCAGCTGGTTTTTTACCCCTGAATCTGCCACTGCATGTGTCAAAGTCCGGATATCATGGGAGAAATTCTCTCCACCAAAACCGACACCGGGGAACAGATAGGCAGAACCAATCCGGTTATCCGCAGCCATGCCTTGCCGTACCTGCTCAATATCAATGCCCAGTTTTTCTGCCACGCTGGCCAGATCATTCATATAACTGATCCGGGTGGCCAGCATGCCGGAAATACTCAGCTTGGTAAATTCAGCATCCAGAACTGGCATAAATAAATATTGTTGGGTACGTGGAAATAATGGCCGTAATAATTCTTTGATTTTAGGCTGTATATCTGCATGATCACAGCCCACAATCAGTTGGGTGGCCTGAGTAAAGCTACGCAGTGCATTCCCTTCCTGAATAATATCTGGCAGATAAATCCAGTCATCATTCGGTAACAGTTGCTGAAAGCGTTGCGTACCATGCAAGCCAAAGGTCGAAGCATTAATCATCAGTTTGGGATGGGCAAAACAGGCATGCCGGATGGTGTCCAGCATCTGAAACGCCTGCTGTTCTTCAGTCGCATTAAAACTAAAGAAAAACACATCCTGATTAAAATCCAGATGCTGAAAATCGCAACAGTTTAAAAAGCCAGATTTTTCCTGTTTTTGCAGTAATAGCTGAAGAGATTCATCCTGGAAATAGGGCCGAGCTGACTCAGCTACATTGAAGCTATTACACCAGACCACCTGATGACCACATTCAGATAAAAGAGCTGAAATGACTCCGGAAAATAAGGTTTTTCCCAATACTGCGACTTTCATAATATTCCTTTTTATTATTTTTTCTTACAAAGCCAGTTCCTGAATCAATGCTTTAAACTCGCTACCGAGTTTAGGATGATCGACGCCATAATGTAAAACAGCTTTTAGATATCCCAACTTACTGCCACAGTCAAAGGTCTGGCCTTTCATGCGATATGCTTCTACAGCTTCTGTTTGTTGCAGCATTGCAATTGCATCGGTCAGCTGGATTTCATTACCTGCCCCGCGTGGGGTCTGTTCTAAAAGTTGCATGATTTTGGCCGGCAGAATATAACGTCCGACCACAGACAAATTCGAAGGTGCCGTTCCGACCGCCGGTTTCTCGACAATGCCTTGCATGACGATGCTTTCCCCTTCCTCAGGCGATGCTGCAACATCAACAATGCCATACTGGTCCACCAGATGTTCAGGCACCGCTTCTACCATGATTTGTGACGCCTGAGACTGAGTATAACGTTGAATCATACGTGCCAGGTCATTTTCCGTGTCTTGGTCTTTCACCAGTACATCCGGTAACAGCACCGCAAAATCATCATCGCCAATCACGGCTTTGGCACACAGTACCGCATGACCCAAACCTAAAGGTTGCGGCTGACGTACGCTAATCACACTCACGCCCGCAGGCAGAATTTCAGTAATTTCTTTGAGTAAGTCCGTTTTGTTTTTTTGCTCAAGCGTGGTTTCAAGTTCAAAGTTACGATCAAAATAATTTTCAATCGAGGCCTTGGAAGAATGGGTCACCAGAATAATCTGCTCAATTCCGGCAGCAACCGCTTCACGTACCACATATTCAATCGCAGGGCGATCCACGACTGTCACCATTTCTTTAGGAATGGATTTACTGGCAGGTAAGAAACGCGTACCTAAACCAGCCACAGGGAGAATTGCTTTCTTAATCATATCTATAAAAACCTAGTTCACTTTAATTTCGTTACCGCGTACATAACCATCCACATAATGTTCTAATTGTGCCAGCGCCCATTCAATGTCGGTTTGAGTCGCTGTAAGTTCATGTATGCGGTTAAATACTGCCAGAATTTCTGCTAATGGATAATGTTTTTCGACAGATCGTAGAATACGCGTATGTGAAGTAATTTCTGTATTTTCTTCGTCAATCAGCAGTTCTTCATAAAGTTTTTCGCCTGGACGTAGCCCAGTATATTGAATTTCAATATCACCATTCGGGTCTTTATTATCTCTGACTTTGAGTCCGCTCAGCGCAATCATTTGTCGTGCCAGATCCTGAATCCGTACCGGCTCGCCCATATCCAGCAGGAATACATCTCCACCGGTACCCAAAGCACCAGCCTGAATCACCAGTTGCGAAGCTTCCGGAATGGTCATAAAGAACCGGGTCACTTCTGGATCAGTCACAGTAATCGGTCCACCCTTGGCAATCTGCTGTTTAAACAGCGGTACCACCGAACCCGAAGAACCGAGTACATTACCAAAACGTACAATACTGATCTGGGTCTGGTTCTGGGCTTCCGCCATGGCCTGACAATACAGCTCGGCCATACGCTTGGTCGCCCCCATCACATTGGTGGGACGTACCGCTTTATCGGTTGAAATTAACATAAAAGTTTCGACGCCTTTCTTCACCGCTGCATTCACACTAAAGGCGGTTCCGACAGCGTTGTTTTTTAGCCCTGCCAGAGGATTACACTCGACCAGCGGTACATGTTTATAGGCGGCAGCATGATAAACAGTCTGTACGCCATATTGTTCAATCACCCGTTCCAGCTTGGATTCATCCAGTACAGAGCCCAGAATCGGAATAATTTCACAGCTTGCCGTGAGGCGTAACTCTTTTTCAATACTATAGAGCGCAAATTCAGTCAGTTCATAAATGATAATTTTTGCCGGTTGGTTTTTAATGATCTGGCGGCACAGCTCTGAACCAATCGAACCACCCGCGCCTGTGACCATCACCACTTTATCTTTAATGTTTCTGGCCAGCAGCTCAGGAACCGGCGGAACAGGATCACGTCCCAGCAGGTCAATAATATCTACTTCCTGAATATCAGAAATTCGAATTTCACCATCGACCAGTTTGGTCAGACCTGGAATTTCAGTAATTTTTAAATGAGCCGGTTCTAAAAACTTGATGATTTCACTTTTACGGACCCGCCCTACCGAAGGCAACGCAATCAGAATTTCATCAATTTTTTGCTTGCGCATGAGTTTTAAGGCAGTCTGGGCATCATAGACTTTAAGTCGACCCAGCTGCTGTCCCGCCAGCGAGCGTTTGTCGTCAATAAACATGATCGGCAAATGTTCATTGGAACGATACAGTGCAGCAGCAACCTGTTGACCGGCATGACCCGCACCATAAATCGCAATGCGTTTTTTCTGTACATCGGCCTGCAAGTAGGAACGGATAATAAAACGGATGATGCCCCGGCTAAACCAGATCCAGGCAAACATCATAAAGCCGAACATCAGAGGAATAGAGGTCGGAATAAATGCCGGGGTAAAATAAGCCAGGGCATAAAGACCAGCGACAGTCAATGCCGTCGCCAGCCCCATCTTGATCATAAACACTTCATTATACGTACGGACAATAAAGCGATACACCCCACAGATAAAAAGTGAGGCTACTGCAATTACGCTGACCCAAACCGCACCAAAAGCCAGATTCGGTACCACTTCTGCGCCTAAATCGAATCGGCGAATGGCATAACATAGCCAGATCAAGACAGGAAAAGCACAAAAATCTAGAATAATTAAAAATGCAAGTTTGGCGGCTCGTGGTGATTCTACGAAAGGCGTAATGATCGATTTCACTGGGTACCTTGTCTCAATTCTAATAAATTTTTCTCTGTACACGACAAAAATAGATAACTCATTGAAATAATGACATAATAATTGTTTTCTAACGACGAATACTATGACA
>NZ_JARDAL010000048.1:0-29298 GCF_048957595.1 Acinetobacter sp. AS5
TCTGTTGCTTTAGCCTGTATATTTTTATGGCTACCTTTATAGGGTTAATTATGAACAGTAAATGTCAACAGACCCTATTCAATTTCAATGCTGATGGCTTTCGGCATGTGAATGCGGATGTGAGGATTGTCCCCGATGTTCCGGCGGACAATCTTCCGCTTCGATCTGCAAGGTCATCTCGGTAATATGATGCTCATGGTGGAGCATCTCGAAAGCTTGATGACGCAGTTTCCGATAATCCACATTCGGCGCAACCAGATGCACTGTCAGCATGACTTTTTTGGAAGTAATCGCCCAGACCTTGAGCTGATGAATATCCTGGACCCCGTCAAGCGCCAAGAGATCGTGACGTAATTTTTCAATATCAATTTCCTCCGGCACACCTTCAAGCAGAATATTGATGCTCTGTTTCAGCAAAACCCAGGTTCTTGGCAATACCCAAAATCCGATTAATACTGCAATGAGTGTATCTATCCACATCCAGCCGGTGAAATAAATCACTAGCGCTCCAATAATCACGCCTACAGATCCCAACGCATCACTCAGCACTTCCAGATAAGCGCCTTTGACATTGAGGCTTTCCTGACTGCTGGATACCAGAATTTTCATGGAAATCAGATTAATGATTAGCCCCAAGGTGGCCACGCTCATCATGCCCAAGCTCTGGATTTCCGGCGGATGACTCAAACGCTGATAAGCTTCAAACAAAATATAAATCGCAACCACAAATAGCATCACGGCATTAAACAGGGCAGCCAGAATTTCAAAACGCTGATAACCAAATGTCCGTTTATTGTCTGCCGGTTTTTGTCCAATTTTGATAGCGACTAAAGCAATAGCCAATGCAGCAGCATCGGTAAACATATGCGCAGCATCAGAAAGTAAGGCCAAACTTTGAGTTAGAAAACCAGCAATCACTTCCACAATTAAAAAAGTCGTGGTTAATGCCAACGCTATTGATAATTTTTTGGCATTTTTTGCAGTCACGGCGACATGACTATGTTCATGATGATGTGAATTCCCCACCGGCCACTCCTTCCTTCTTATTCAATGAGGACTATATCCTCAGCATCTTTTCAAGTTTTCTTCTGATTCATATTACGCTTGAATTTTATATATTTAAGTAGGTTTTTTATGAACTGTTTTATCAGTCGGCATTAAATTAAAGTTTTAGCTTTTTCATGCTCTGCCAGCCACGCCTGTACCGAAGCACGCTTAAAATTACGCTCGACATATTCTATTATTTTCACAGGAAGTTTCACCTGATGACTCAGCAGACGATGCAAAATAAAGGCCAAATCAAAGTCTGCAATGGACCAGTGTTCAGTCAACCATATGTCCTCCAGCATATGTTCTGCCACATTCACCAAGCGCTGAATTTCTTCAGTGATCGGAGCTGTAAGAGGTGTAGATATTTTTGCTGGATGAAATACCGAATCAGAAGGCATTTGCTGGCGGATTTGCATAAAATCGGTTTTGACCAAGGCTTGTAGGGCGCGACATTTGGCTCTGGCCTGAATTTCCTTTGGATATAATGCCGGATAATTAGGTGCTGGAAAGACATCCTCCAAGTATTCAGTGATTGCCCATGATTCAAACAGACTAAAATGATCTAGCGTTAAACACGGAACTTTAGCACTTGGGCAAATGGCTTGATAAGCCTCAGATTTCTGTTGCTGCTGATCTAAATCGACCACTATTTCCTGAAAATCTAAACCCTTTTCTTTTAAGGCAACATAGACCGACATGGCATAAGGGCTGATTCTGTTTTTATCGACATATAAACTTATATTTTGCATATCCTTGATCCTGATAGGCTTGTTGTTTTTATTCAGTACGGCAGCCTTACTCTACTCTCTTTCCTATATAAAAGGAAAATGACCCGCTTCATGTAGCAATCACACAAAAATGTTTATACAGTTGCCGATAGCGAAGCGATATTCATTATTTTCTATTTTGCACAGGATCGGTAGATAAAGCCTTTTATTTTGCTTTTGATTCACGTTAAATTAAATCATTCTCTTGATATCAAAAAACTATGCTGAACTTAGCCCACCTCCCCGATACCGTTTATGCCATTCAACATCTCGCTTTTGAAGACTTAGGCGCTTGGGAAGATATTTTTTATCAGCTCGGCTTACGTGTGCGTTATTTCGAAGCCGGTATCGATGATCTCACTAAGGCTTTTGAACATCCCGGATTAACAGTCATTCTCGGTGGCCCGATTGCAGTCTATGAAACTGAGGATTATCCTTTTTTACAACAGGAAATAGACTTACTTAAAGTTCGCCTGCAAAAGAATTTACCGACATTAGGCATCTGTTTAGGTGCGCAATTAATTGCTGCTGCATTGGATGCTGAAGTCTATCCAGGAGATGTAAAGGAAATTGACTGGTCTAAACTCAGTCTTGCTTCTATTGAAAATAATCCACTAAAAGCTCTGGATGATATTGACGTCCTGCATTGGCATGGTGATACCTTTGACCTACCTGAACAGGCTGAATTGCTGGCCAGCTCTGATCTTTATCCAAATCAGGCCTTTCGGGTAGGACAGAACATTCTAGCACTACAATTCCATGCTGAAGTGGCCAGTGAAAGTTTAGAGAAATGGCTGATTGGACATACCTGTGAGTTACGCAAAGCCCAGATCAATATCCCTGCCTTGCGGGCGGATCATCAAAGCTATGCACCCGCGCTTGAACAGGCAGCCAGTTCGGTATTGATGCATTATTTAGAAAACCTGCAACTTAAATAACCGTAATAAAAAAGCACCCAACTGGGTGCTTTTTTATTTGTCATTTTTACTTTTTCGGAGCAGGTACAGAAGCCTCGGTAGTAATGTTTACTGTAATTTTATCGCCCACATTTGGAACATAACCGCCTACCCCAAAGGCTGAACGGTTAAATGAAGTGGTTGCATTGAAACCAATCGTTTGTAATTTAGTCATTGGATGTACGCCTTGTTTATTTAAAACTGCATCCAGTACCACAGGTTTAGTGACATCTTTCACGGTTAAGTTGCCGGTGATTTTATATTTGTTTTTGCCTAAAGCCTGAACTTTAGTACTTTTAAAAGTAATATTCGGATATTTGGCAACATCAAAAAATTCTGCTGTCTTAATATGGTCATCCAGTGCTTTCACATTCGTATTAATGCTTGCAACCGGGATGTTCACATTGACCGAAGAATTCGCAGGTTTTTCATTATCAACATTAATGGTGCCTTGGATGTCACTGAAGTTTGCAGATGGCGTAGAGAAACCAAAGTGGCTCCAAGAGAAAACAGTTGCTGAATGAGTCGGGTCAATCGTATAGGCCACTGGTTTTGCCATAGAAACTGTTGCTACAGATGCGACCGCCAAGCCTAATGCTAATGTTTTGAAATTCATGTTTTTATCTCACGTTTTGGATGTAATTAAGTGTATAGAATCTGGAACCGTTTACAGCCCTAAAGATAAAACGTTTTGTTGCAGCGATGAAACGATAAAATTGTAAGTTATTTTTTTAATTTTTGAGCTTTAATCCATACGGTACTGAATGAATCCTGTTTTCTTGGCGACTTTGTTATACAACGCTTGTGCCTGATGGTTTGATTCCTGAGTCAGCCAGTAAACCCGGTCGCAATTACGCTGCTGCGCGACCTGATAGACATGTTGAATCAGCTTGCGCGCCACGCCTTGTCCGCGATAGTCCGGATGGGTAAATAGATCCTGTAAATAGGTATAAGGTCTTACTGTCCAGCTACTGTTATGTTCGATGACATGCACAATCCCAACGACCTTTCCATCTATCAGCGCCGCAAAACCGTACATTGAATCTAGCTCATAATTGGTTAATTTATCCCAGGTATTTTTACTTACCTCATCCGAAATTTGGGTATGATAAAAGCGTTGATAGTCTTGCCATAAAAATAGCCATTCTGGCTGTGATATTTGCTCTAAAGATTTGATCTGGGATGATATTTCCATATTGAGTAACTTCTTTGGTTTATGTATTTAATTATCTTTAAGTCAATTACTTACGATATAAGTCATTAAGTTTTTATGATGACATAAACTTAGATTTATCTTATCTAATGTTCATAAGCAACTGCCAGATGAAAATCATCCGATATAAAAAAAGCCCCGCTCAGGGACTTTTAGTATTTTCTATTAAAGTTTTTCAACCAGAATACGATCAACCTGTTTTAGGCTAGTCGTCTTTTCATGATTTTTACGACGCACTTTAATGACCTTTTCTTCGGCTAATTCTTGCAGCATTAAATCAACTGCAACCATCGCTTCAAGAGCTAACTCCTGTCCGATCCACTTGAGTTCGCCTGCATCCATTAAAGTAATTTCATCGTTAATTTGTTCATACAAGCTCATGTTCTTCTCACTCTTTCATTTCGACTATGGGAGAACCTTCTAACAGTTGCCACATGAAAACAACGCTAAAAAGCGAAAAAATAAAAGACGCCCCAAAACTGGAGCGCCTTTTAATAAACCGCCTAATCAGTTGATTATGCAGTAATCTCTTTTACAGCTGCTACCACTGCTTCAGTGGTAATCCCGAAGAACTGGAACAGATCTTTTGCAGGTGCAGATTCACCATAAGTGGTCATACCGATGACGCGACCATCAAGACCCACAAATTTCCACCAGTAATCTACATGCGCAGCTTCAACAGCAACACGTGCGCGGATGTTTGATGGAAGAACCGCTTCACGATAAGCTGCATCTTGCTTCATGAATTCTTCAGCACATGGCATAGATACTACACGCACGCCTTCAAGCTGTGCATAAGCTTCCATAGCCAGAGATACTTCAGAACCAGTTGCAATAATGATGGCTTTCAATTCACCTTTTTCTTCAGCCAATACATAGCCACCTTTCGCAGCATTCTCAATTTGAGCTTGAGTACGGGTTTGGAATGGCAAGTTCTGACGAGAGAAGATCAATGCGGTCGGACCTTCAGCACGCGTTAATGCAGATTTCCAAGAAATTGCTGCTTCAACGGTGTCACATGGACGCCATGTGTTTAGATTTGGCGTACCACGAAGGGATGCGATCTGCTCAACAGGTTGATGCGTTGGACCATCTTCACCTAGACCAATTGAGTCATGCGTATACACATGGATCACGCGCTGTTTCATCAATGCAGACATACGTACGGCATTACGTGCATATTCCATAAACATGAGGAATGTTGCTACGTAAGGAATGAAACCACCATGCAGTGCAACACCATTCGCGATTGCAGTCATACCGAATTCACGTACGCCATAGTGTACGTAGTTACCTGCCGGATTGTCCTGTACGCCTTGCGCGCCTTTCCAAAGGGTCAGGTTAGAACCTGCAAGATCCGCAGAACCACCTAGAACTTCTGGCAATAATGGAACAAGTGCTTGCAATGCATTTTGGCTTGCTTTACGCGTCGCAATCGTTTCAGCTTTGGCATTCACTTCTGCAATATACGCATCCGCTTTTGCAACGAAGTCAGCCGGTAATTCACCAGATAAACGACGTTTAAGCTCAGCGGCTTCAGTTGGATATTTTGCAGCATAAGCAGCAAATGTTTCGTTCCAAGCTGCTTCTGATTCAGCACCTTTAGCTTTCGCATCCCAAGCTGCGTAAACATCTTCAGGAATTACAAATGCTTCATCAGTCCAGCCTAGTGCTTCACGAGTCAAGACGATTTCGTCATGACCGAGTGGTGCACCATGACTGTCTTCTTTACCTTGCTTGTTTGGTGAACCCAGACCAATCACAGTTTTACAAATAATGATGGTTGGTTTAGCAGTTTCAGCTTTAGCTTCTAAAGTTGCCTGACGGATTGCATCTGCATCGTGGCCATCAACTTTAATCACTTGCCAGCCGTACGCCAGGAAGCGTTGTTCTGTATTGTCAGAGAACCAGCCTTCCACTTCGCCATCAATCGAGATGCCATTGTCGTCATAGTAAGCAATCAATTTGCCCAGACCCAATGTTCCTGCCAAAGAACATGCTTCGTGAGAAACACCTTCCATCAAACAGCCATCGCCAAGGAAGCAGTAAGTGAAGTGATCTACAACTTGGATATCGTCTTTGTTAAATTGTGCAGCTAGGGTTTTTTCAGCCAGTGCAAAACCAACAGCATTCGCGATGCCTTGACCTAAAGGACCAGTCGTCGTTTCAATTCCTGGCGCATAGCCCAATTCCGGGTGACCAGGTGTTTTAGAATGAAGTTGACGGAATGCTTTTAGATCTTCAATCGAAAGATCGTAGCCCGTTAAATGAAGAAGCGCATATTGAAGCATAGAGCCATGGCCATTTGACAATACAAAACGGTCACGGTTTGCCCAATTCGGGTTGGTCGGGTTGTGGTTCATGAATTCACGCCAAACCACATCAGCGATATCTGCCATCCCCATTGGAGCACCTGGATGTCCTGAGTTTGCTTTTTGCACAGCATCCATTGCCAATACACGAATTGCGTTTGCAATACGACGTTCATTAAGCGGGGTTGTCATAAATCAGAGTCCAAAATATTCAGAAATAGGAAATGATGAAAAGACTTTCAAAACTGCTGTCTATTGTCTTAAAAAAACAGCGAGGGGTAAAGACTAACCAACAATATTTATCAGTTTATTGAGTGTCTCTTGCCTTATCGTACAATTATTCCACATTTCTTCTTCGGCTTTGATTCGCTCTACTGGTTTACAGATTGAATTATCCTGCATTTCAAAAGCGACTTTAATTTCTGTATCTGGATTTCAAGCTGATAAACAGGATTGAATTTATGCTGATTTTATTTCTATTTTATATGTCTCACATCATTATTTTTAAAGAAAATCTATACAATTCACTGATCTATTCATAATGTAATTTATACTAAATTTTATAAAATATTGGCAGGATTGTTTGATATACAGGTGAAAATCTAATTTGCTTAGGCTAATTTTATACTTCGGCAGACTTATTGAACCTGACAGTCTTTAGGCAAATAACGCTGCTGAATATCAGTGGAATAACATTTACCACTATGAACATCAAAAGCGACTGATTTCCCGCGAATCGCAGTATCTACACCCTGCTCTCCTATCTTGAACTCTATCCGGCACGCGGCATTAATAATCACTTTTTCGATATATTGGCTAGGACCACCAATCTCGCGACCAGCATCACAGTGTTGATCCGAAGCAATGAACTGGGTTCGATATGCTCCAGCCTGCTCAAACACTTCTGCTAATTGATTCCGCACGACATAAGCTTGATGACTCATAAAAGCCATCGTCACTAAAATCGCGATGATGATGAGCACGATCAGCACTTCAATCAGGGTAAATGCCTTTTGATACATGATTTCTGATCTCCGTACAGTCTTGCTCCAACAAGAAGTCCATAGCAAAAGATATCGCCATTCCTAAACAGCTAATGTGGAAGACTTAGCGCTAATATGAAGACACGCTTAAACATCGACAAGACAGTTGGTCGCAAGGCGCACAGTCTGAATCTGCTTTATTGGTGTAATGATCACTTGCTTAAGTAAATTTTAAATTTTGAGCTTTGTATTTTTTCTATCATCTATTTTTTAAGATTTAATCGGAAATCTAAGCATTTAATTTTATGACAGTCTGATGGATTAAAATATTGTTGCTTCATATTCCTCAATCAATAATGCTGTCTAAATAGATATATCAATTTTTTTAATTCTATTAATCAATTAAAAACACAATAATTTGAAACAATTTCGACCAATTTTATCGTGTTAAGCTAGTCCTAGAGCGCAACTCGATGTAACATATCGGGTCTTTAAAATTAACTGTGATAGGACTATGCGCGAGTACGCTGTATTTACTTCGGAATCTGTAAGCGAAGGCCATCCAGATAAAATGGCTGACCAAATCAGTGACGCTATTTTGGATGCAATCTTAAAAGAAGACCCATATGCACGGGTTGCTTGTGAAACGCTTGTAAAAACAGGTGCGGTTGTACTTGCCGGTGAAATCACAACGACAGCAAATGTTGATTTTGAGGCAATTGTACGTCATACCGTAAACGGAATTGGTTATCACCATTCTGATCTTGGTTTTGATGGTTCAACCTGTGCCGTGATCAACATGATTGGTAAACAGTCACCTGAAATTGCTCAGGGTGTAGACCGCCAGAAACCTGAAGATCAGGGTGCCGGCGACCAAGGTTTAATGTTCGGTTATGCAAGCCGCGAAACTGATGTATTAATGCCTGCACCGATTTCATATGCGCATCGCTTAATGGAAAAGCAGGCTGAATTACGCCGTAATGGCACCTTGCCATGGTTACGCCCAGATGCAAAAAGTCAGGTAACTTTTGCTTATGAAAATGGCGTACCAGTTCGTTTAGATGCTGTCGTTCTTTCGACTCAACATGATCCTGAAATCACTCAAGCGAACCTGAAAGAAGCTGTGATTGAAGAAATCGTGAAAAAAATCATTCCTGCTGACATGTTCCATGCAGACACCAAATTCCACATCAACCCAACGGGTATGTTTGTGATCGGTGGTCCTGTAGGTGACTGTGGTTTAACTGGCCGTAAAATTATCGTAGATACCTACGGCGGTATGGCACGTCACGGCGGTGGTGCTTTCTCTGGTAAAGATCCCTCTAAAGTTGACCGTTCTGCTGCGTACGCAGGTCGTTATGTGGCGAAAAATATCGTTGCTGCTGGCTTGGCTGACAAGTGTGAAATTCAGGTGTCTTATGCAATTGGTGTTGCTGAGCCAACTTCAATTTCAATCAATACCTTCAATACTGCAAAAGTCTCTGAAGAATTGATTATTGCACTGGTTCGTGAACATTTCGACTTACGTCCATATGGCATTACCCGTATGCTTGACCTGATCCAGCCGATGTATAAGCAAACTGCTGCTTATGGTCACTTCGGTCGTGAAGGTTCTGATACTGCATTTACTTGGGAAAAAACTGACAAAGTGGAAGCGCTTAAAGCCTCTGCTGGTCTATAAGTTTTTCTTTAAAAAAGCCTGCATCATGCGGGCTTTTTTGATGTCTTTTATTTTTTCATTCTTAAAATTTTTTCTGGCTCATGATAACAAATATCTAAATACCAAGCTTCATACTATAACCTGCCTATCGAATGATACTTTTGAAGCTCCCCTCTCTGTGAATATCACTATTCCATGAAACTTAAAACAACTTCCGACTGAGCCATTACAGTATAAGTATCGAAAAAAGTTACAGTTAATCAACAAATGTTGATCTATTTGCTAGCATAAATCTAAATAAATGGCTGCTAAATTAGATTGCAGCTCTACAACAACAAAAGGATATTACTCGATGAATAAATTACTGATTGCTTTAGGTTTGGCGACCACTGTTGCCTTAGTCGGCTGTAGTAAAGAAGAAGCGCCTGAAACCGGCGCAACCACAGGTGAGCATTTAGAAAATGCAGCCAATCAAGCCGGCCATGATATGGAAGATGCCAGCCGTGAGGCTGCGGTAGAAACCGAACGAGCAATGGATAATGCCGCAGAAAATACTGCTCAGGCAGCGGACGAAGCAGCTGCTGCAACGTCTAGAGCAGCAGATGCCACTGCGGAAGCAGCACGTAAAGCAACTGCAGCAACTGCTGCGGCAGTTGAAGAAGGTGCGGGAGACGTTCGGGAAAAAGCTGAAAACTGATTTTAGCATTCAGTTTGATGTTTAAAAGCCTGCGATTGCAGGCTTTTTTATTAGAGATGATTTTAAATAGCGAATGATCTAAATTGAAATTGCATTAATTCTTGATGGGATCATTTTTTATCTAAATGAGTCGACAAAATCAGATAAACTGATAAAACTTATCAAGTATTAGAATGACTTAATTGTGATTCACTCGGCAAAACGGGCTGCATTTAAACTGAAATTCAGTAGAATACCAGCCTTTATTTTTAATAATTTAATCTCCCATGTCAGTCATTGTTGCTGCTTCCCAACGGTCGAATATTTCGGTCTGGGCAGCTTTTATCTTGCTTATCATAGGTACAATCGGTGCCTATCAAATCGTAGGCTTAAATCAGGCTCTATTATTCTTGATTGGTGGTGCACTGGGCATGACCCTGTACCATGCTTCATTTGGTTTTACTTCGAGCTGGCGTGTCTTTATCAAGGAACGTCGCGGCCGTGGTTTACGTGCACAAATGATTATGCTCGCTCTGGCGGTCCTGCTGTTTTTCCCGGCTTTAGGTGCAGGTGAATTATTCGACAACCCAGTTAAAGGTAACGTTAATCCTGTTTCCATGTCAGTCATGATTGGTGCCTTTATTTTCGGTATCGGCATGCAACTTGGTGGCGGCTGTGCATCAGGTACGTTGTATACTGTAGGTGGCGGTAGCGCACGTATGCTGGTGACGCTCTTGTTCTTCTGTATCGGGTCTGTGATTGCGACCTCGCACCTTGACTGGTGGTTTGCCCTTCCGCATCTTAAACCCATTTCTCTAGTAGAAAGTTTAGGCGTCCTCCCTGGATTGCTGTTGAGCTTTATCGTTTTTGCCATCATTGCTGCGGCGACTGTTTATTTCGAAAAGAAACGTCATGGCAGCCTGGAAATTGAGCCACGCAGTGAATATCAGGGCTGGAAGCGCTTTATTCGTGGTCCATGGCCTTTGATTTGGGGCGGTATTATCCTGACCTTACTCAACTTTGCTACTTTGGCACTGGCAGGTCGTCCTTGGGGCGTGACCTCTGCACTCGCTGTTTGGGGTGCCAAAGGTGCTACGCTTGTGGGTGTTGATGTAGCTTCTTGGGATTATTGGCAAAAAGCAGGCAATGCTAAAGCACTGGCAGAATCATTATGGTTTGATATTACCTCAATGATGAACTTCGGTATCATGCTGGGTGCTTTGTTGGCAGCAAGTTTGGCAGGTAAATTTGCGCCGAATTTCAATATTCCAAAACGTTCACTGATTGCTGCTGTTGTAGGTGGCATAATGCTGGGCTACGGCGCACGCTTAGCTTATGGGTGTAATATCGGCGCATATTTCAGTGGGATTGCCTCTGGTAGTCTGCATGGCTGGTTGTGGCTGGTGTTTGCCTTTATCGGCAATGGCATTGGGGTAAAACTTCGTCCAATCTTCTTCCCGGATGAGAAACTGCAGCCTGAAAAACTAACCGGTTGCTAATGATTAAAATCAAAAAAAGCCCATCAATTTGATGGGCTTTTTTTGATTCAGATTTTACAGTGCGGCTTTTAAATTACAGCCATAACCCATGGTCTGCTGGACCTGACGATAAGTCGTATAACGATCCAGAATAAAGGTATAAAAATGATCAGCGTCAGAGAAATTGGTTTTTAAATTTTCATTCTTGGCATTAGGCAGTTTAATGTCATCGACCAGTTCCAGATTGTAATGTCCCAAACGGTACATATCGGAAAAATAACTATTCATCATATTGCAATAGGCGATTTTACTGGGTTTTAATGCAGTACTGCTGACAAGATGCTGGTTCAAGCTTTGCAGATTATTGACATCTAAAGGAAACTGGTGCGCGAAAGCAATGCTTTCGACTTTCTTAAATTTCTGAAAGTCTTGGGCTAACTGGACATTGAGTGCATCAAAACGTTGCTGCAGTTCCTCTGCAGTCTGAACCTGATATTTGACTGGATCTACGACCGGTTTTTGTGGTTGTTCCGAACATGCAGTTAATCCAGTGAGCAGCGCTAATGACGTTAGCCATACCTTCATGTTTATACACTCAATTTAAATATACCGACACTTATTATGCCTGAAAGCAGTTTGATGTACTGTTTAAAGTATTTTCTCATTCATATAACGCCAGTAGCGCTTTGGCACATATTGAATATGCAATTTCATGTTCTTGCGCGCCTGAATATTCACACTGTTGAAATAATCTTTCCAGAGCTGATCATATAGCAGCTCTTGATCATCCAGTTCAATACTGAATGACTGACTATGACCAATCCGGATTTGTGGATCGATTATTTCCACGTTCATCTCGACCTGATGCATCTGCCTTAAATCATAATAAATACCGTAATTACGCTGCTCGTCATAAATCAGCCAGCTTTGATCCTGATAACGCTCCTGAAAATGTCGGGAAATAATCGGCAAGACATTAAAATCCGGTCTGACCAGACTCAGAAACAAACCATCTTTGGCTTTTTTAAAGCGTACAAAAGCCTCCATACGATGCTTTTCCCGCCCCACTTGCTTGGCCCATTGCGACATGCCGATCACCGCAGTATGACCATAATCTTTATCGACTGGACGCTGGTTTTGAAAGACATAGACTGCAAAATCAAAAAGAGTCTGGAACGCTGCTTCCTGCTCTGACAAAAACGTATAGTAAAAAGCACGCAAACTGCT
Source organism: Acinetobacter sp. AS5 (assembly GCF_048957595.1). NCBI lineage: Bacteria > Pseudomonadati > Pseudomonadota > Gammaproteobacteria > Moraxellales > Moraxellaceae > Acinetobacter > Acinetobacter sp. AS5. The sequence goes on from NZ_JARDAL010000048.1 coordinate 12,323, forward strand.
GGAAGATACTTTTTGCTTTAATCCCTGCCACACCCGCTGCCCATGCTGATCATTAGAGGCCACATGGATAAATTCATCAAATAAACCTGTTTGTGCTTGAGGATTGGCCGTCACTATCACGTTAAATTCTTTAAACTCGAAAGCACGAAATACACAACTGAGCAGACCAGTCATGCTGCCATCAAAACAGTAACTTGCCACTAGAAACCCAATCCTAATTGAGGTGAAAGTTGCTGCTGATATTTGGATTGTCCTGACATCAAAATTTGCTGGCGAATCTGATGGGACTGCTGATCTTTCTTAAATTTCGGTGTATCTGCACAGCGGATAAAATGCTGCGCCCGGTTATAAGCCACGCCCATGCGTTTTAGCTGGTCAATATGAATCTGTCCAAAACGGCGGGCCTGTACAATTTTCTGGGCAGAACGTACACCTATACCGGGTACCCGTAGAATCATTTTATAGTCGGCACGGTTAATATCGACTGGAAAGGCTTCAGGATGACGCAAGGCCCAACTGAGTTTGGGATCAATATCCAGCTCCAGATTCGGATGCTGCTCATCGACAATTTCATCAGCAGCAAAGCCATAAAAACGCATCAGCCAGTCAGATTGATACAGACGATTTTCTCTTAATAATGGCGGTGCTGAACCGATGGCGGGTAAGGCTTTATCTTCAGGATTAATCGGGATATAACCAGAGAAATACACCCTTTTCAGCTTGAATTCCTTGTAATGCCGATCAGCCATCAAAATAATATCCTGATCGGTTTCACTATGCGCGCCCACCACCATCTGTGTGGTTTGTCCGGCAGGTACAAACTTGGGGACTGACTTGATCAGCTTGCGTTCATCTTTGAGCTGGATCAACCGGTCGCGTACAATGCCCAAGTCTTTTTGTACTTCGGCATGGGTTTTCTCAGGCGCAAATTTTTGCAGTCCCGCTTCCGTCGGCATTTCAAGATTAATACTCATACGGTCGACATACAGTCCGGCTTCGGTAATGATCTCCTGTGATGCACCCGGAATAGTTTTCAGATGGATATAGCCATTAAAGTTTTCTTCGAGTCTAAGTTTTTTGACCACCTGTAGCATCCGTTCCATGGTGTGATCGGCCGATTTAAAAATTCCCGAACTGAGAAACAGCCCCTCAATATAATTACGCCGATAAAAATTCATGGTCAGATCGACGACTTCCTGCACGGTAAATGCTGCACGCTGGACGTCATTGGAACGGCGCGAAACACAATAGGAACAGTCAAAAATACAGACATTAGAGAACAGAATTTTCAATAAGGACACACAGCGGCCATCTTCGGTATAACTATGACAGATACCATTCCCGGTATTGCCCACACCCTTGTCTTTATTTTTACGGTTGCTACCACTAGATGAACAAGACACATCATACTTGGCAGCATCGGCTAAAATTTGCAGTTTTTCACGGATACGATCAGACATGAGCTCAGAGAATATGTGACCAAAAAGCTATTATAAAGTGTTCAATTCTAGGCTAATAAAAGTTCTATCTTCTTGGCGACGTAGCGTGTCGCAAGAAATGTAAATAACACGTAACCCATGCTGCAGTATTTCAAAATAAAATAACCAATATGATTTGCTTAATTTTGTGCTCAAAGGCAAAGTAAAAGCATAACAAGGAGCAAATCTATGTCTTTATTAGAAAATCTCGGAATTAAACATCCTATTTTCTTGGCACCGATGGCAGGTGTCTCTACGCCCGAGCTTGCTGCCGAAGTGTCCAATCAGGGCGGCTTGGGTTCACTGGGTCTGGGGGCCAGCAGTATTGATGCAGCTCGGCAACAGATTTTAAAGACTCAAGAACTGACAGATTGCCCTTTTCAGGTTAATTTTTTCTGTCATGACACTGTTCCTGTAGATGAGGCTGTAGCGCAGGCATGGATTGCACAGTTTAAAGATAAATTTGCCGAATATGGCGCTCAGGCACCAGATCATTTGGAGTGTATTTATCCGAGTTTTAAAGACAATGATGACTTTCTGAATCTGGTATTAGAAATCAAACCGCGAGCAGTCAGCTTTCATTTTGGGATTCCACATCCGCATCAGATTCAAGCCCTAAAACAGGCCGGGATTCTGACCATGGTATCTGCCACCAATTATGCCGAAGCTAAAGCCATTGAAGCAGCCGGAATTGATATCATTATTGCGCAGGGTATTGAGGCTGGTGGCCATCGCGGGATTTTCTCGACCAAGTTTGATGCTTCAGTCAAAACCTCCAATCTGGTGAAGCTGATCAAACAGCATTCTTCCTTGCCGATTGTAGCGGCAGGCGGGATTATGACGGGTGAGCAAGCGCGTCAAATGATGGATTTCGGTGCAGATGCCGTGCAACTTGGGACTGCATTTGTGCAGTGTAAATCTTCTAATGCCAATGATGCCTATCGTAAAGCCTTATTTTCCAAGCCACTCACTCAGGTGAGTGCCAGTATTTCCGGTCGTCCTGCACGTGGCATTATTAACCACTGGCATATTGAGGTGGATACACCCGATCGGCTGGATGTTCCCGCTTATCCATATACTTATGATCTGGCCAAGCAATTACATGCTGCTGCTGCCAAACATGGGGATCAAGGTTATGGTGCATTCTGGGCAGGTTCGAACGTGGCACAGATTCGTGAAATGGAAGCTTCCGATCTGATTAACCAGCTCATACTGGAAATGAAGCATCTTTAATACTTGAATCATAAAAAAACCTCTCCACATGGAGAGGTTTTTAATTTATCTAGAATTAGCGTGTGACACGATGCCAGGCATCTTTAACTGCAAATTTCGCTTCTTCCCAGTTGAGGCGGGACTCACCTTTTAACTGTTCCCACTTGGTACGCAGTTCAGGTTCGGCACGGTCAAAATCCGTATCATGCTCATACATCGGACGATTTTCATAACCGACCCGGTAAGCACCGCGATAATCACGATCATAATCTAGATCGCCATATGTGCTACGCGTTTCATTGAAATACGGGCGATTATGATACTCATCTCTCCAGTAATTATCTTCTGCTCTCAAATGATCTGGATGTCGATAGTTATCTGCCTCAGGAAAGTTCTCTGGGTGCTGGTAATTATCTGCCTGTTTCTCATGATCAGGTGTCGCAATGTCATTACCTGCAATACCGCCAACAACACCACCGATAATACCACCCACCACTGCACCTGGAGGGCCACCTACCAGACCTGCAACTGCGCCTACAGCCGCTCCGCCCAAAGTACCGGCACTGGTCGCAGCCAGATTATCTTCACCTTCATTCATGTCTGGAACACGAGGATTATCTTTCACGGGTGTATTCAAATCTGGACGTGCATTAGTATCAGTCGGATTGATATTCAGGCCTTCACTGCGTTCTTGTGGCAATTCCGTTGACGTTTTATGGCTAAACTCTGTGACTGGACGATTGGTATTTGTCATTACAGATCTCCCTCAATGATGACGATAAACAAGATGGATCACATCTGGTTTATATCTGGATAGGTTCATCATAGAGGAAGCTTGAGTAAGCAATGTCCAAGTCCTGTCCAGTTTAAGTGAACAAACTGTGCTGCTATGTATTAGACAGGCTGAAGTGTAAACAAAATGCAAAAATCAGCCTGCTCAAGATAAAAAAGGTAGGGATTTCATGCAAAAAATATTACATGATTCAATGAATTTTCCCCGTCATTACTTGGTTTCCAGTAAATTCACCTGCTCGACCTGTACATCAGTCATGGTTAAACCATGTTCTAGCAGTGCATTAAAATAATCTTCTACCACACGATACTGGTCAGCGGTATTTTCTACCTGATACATGCTTTGACGAAACTCGTTACTGGAACGCAAACCTTTGGTGTACCAGGCAATATGTTTACGGGAAATCCGGCAGCCGGAATATTCGCCGTAAAATTCGTATAATTCTGTCAAGTGTCCCAGTAGCACATCTTTCACTTCTGTAATACTTGGTGCATCAAGATGTTGACCGGTTTTTAAATAATGGGCAATTTCACGAAAAATCCAGGGGCGACCTTGTGCTGCACGACCAATCATAATTGCGTCTGCACCGGTATAATCCAGCACGTATTTGGCTTTTTCAGGACTGTCGATATCACCGTTAGCAATCACGGGAATATTCAACATTTCCTTTACGTCTTTGATTAAAGAATAACGTGCGGTATTCAGGTACATGTCTTCACGGGTACGGCCATGTAAAGCCAGTGCCGCAATCCCGGCTTGTTCAGCACGTTTGGCGACCCGTATAATATTTTCCTGGCCGTTCAAATAACCAAGACGGGTTTTTAAGGTCACTGGCACATTAACTGCAGCAACGACAGCATCCAGAATGCGTGCTACTAGATCTTCGTCCTGCAATAAAGCAGAACCGGCGAGTCGGTTACAGACCTTTTTGGCTGGGCAACCCATATTAATATCAACAATTTGCGCACCATTGGCCACTTGATAACGTGCCGCTTCAGCCAGATCATGGGGATCTGAACCAGCAATCTGCGCTGAAATCGGGGCCAACTCTCCATCAAAATTGGCACGATATAAGCTTTTTTTACTCATGCGCAAAGTTTTGTCAGACGTCATCATTTCACTGACCGCATGGCCTGCACCAAAGTATTTGCACAAGGTTCTAAACGGACGGTCGGTCACACCTGCCATGGGAGCGACAATCAAATTGTTTGACAGTTGATATGGACCAATATACATATAAATTCATCACTTTTTTGATGGGCATAGTATACTGCATCTGCCTTATTCGCTCATCTTTTCAATTAATTTACGACACCATGAATAAAACTTTCGCTTCTTGTTTTTCTTTTAAGTCATTGTCTGTACTTGTACTTTCTCTGGGTCTTGCCGGTTGTGGCAATGGTTCATGGTGGTCAAAAGATGATGAACCGACACTTGAAGTTGAACATATTCGCAAAGCTATTCCAAACCGTGTCAACCAACGTGAGTCTTGGGCACAAGATATTTATGACATTACCGAACAGCTCGGCATTCCTCAGACCAAGGAAAATGTTTGTACGATTGTGGCAGTGGTTGATCAGGAATCTAACTTTGTTGCAGATCCTACTGTTCCGGGTTTGGGTGAAAAGGCGGTTAAGGAAGTCCAAGGTCGCCTTGATGAAAAATTCAAAGATAAGCTTGGTCAAGCAATTGGTGGCACAGTTGCAGGATATTTCCAGGAAGTTCTCAAGAACCATCCGAGTCCTGAAGACAACTACTTAAGCCAGATGCGCCGGGTCAAAACCGAACGTGAACTCGACGAATTATATCGTGAAATATTTGATTATATGTCAAAGCATTATCATGTTAGCGCCCTGACTGGTGCTGCCAAACTGGTCGGCCAGAATATTGGCGAGAAAATGAATCCAATTACCACCTTGGGTTCAATGCAGGTACATATCAGCTATGCGAAAGAACATAAACGCCAAGGCGGCAATATCGCAGAGTTACGTACCGATCTCTACAGTCAATATGGCGGTCTGTATTATGGGATTCATCGCCTGATGATGTATCCGGCGGATTATGACAAGCCAATTTATCGTTTTGCGGACTATAACTCGGGCATGTATTCCAGTCGAAATGCCGCTTTTCAGAGCATGTTAAATGATTTAACTGAAGCCGAACTTGATCTGGATGGCGACTTATTGCTCTATACTAAAGATGGCGCGATCCGTTCGCAGAAGAGTCAATCTGAGCGTGAGTTAATCAGTGTTTTTGCCAAAAATAATTTTATTATCACTGAACGTCAAATCCGAGCTGATTTAAAGAAAGAAAAAGATAAAGACTTTGAAGATACGATGACTTATCGTGGTGTCAGCAAGCTTTATCAGGAAAAAACGGGTAAAGATCCTATCTATGCCATTATGCCTGAAGTGGTCATTTCCGGACCAAAATTAAGTCGTGATTATAATACTAACTGGTTTGCTACCCGCGTCGATGGTCGATATCAAACATGCATGCGCAAAATCAAAAATCTAAAACTCTAGCCTTATTTGATTTTGATGGAACCCTGTATCTACATGATAGCTTTACCGGGTTCATTTTCCATGCCTTAAGAAAACGGCATATTGTGAAACGCGGCATGCAAATTTTGCCATGGATACAGGCCTATTATTTAAATTTCTATCCGGCACACCGCATGCGACCCAAATTGTATGCCAGCATGTTTAAAAACAGTGATGCAGAGGAAATTCTGCAATTAGCTCAGGATTATGCACAACAACTAATATTCAAGTTGAATCCGAAATTATTAGAACAACTTAAACAGCATCAACAATTAGGACATGAAGTCGTGCTGGTATCAGCCTCATTGGATTTGTATCTTAAACCGGTGTGCAGTTATTTAAATATCGATTTAATCTGTAGCGAAGTTGAAATCAAAGCTGGGAAATTGACAGGGTTTTATCAAACTCCTGACTGTAGTAACACACAAAAGAAAATTAGAATTCTAGAAAAATATAATCTGGATAATTATGCTGAAATTTATGCTTATGGGAATAGCAAGGAAGATATAGAAATGCTCAGTCTGGCGCAGCAAAGCTATTTTGAGGGTCAAGATCAACAGCTTCCAAAAATTAATATTTCAGCTCATTCGATGCCATATTAGTCCTTTCCATTCTATCGGGTTAACCTACTAAACACCTTTAGACAACGCTATAAATGGCAGATTAACTTTTTACTTTATGCCTTGAAATCATCTTAAATAGCTTCGTAATCAGGGCTTTTACTTCCTGAAGTATTCGCCTCCTAGCTAAAAAAACCACTTCATTTGAAGTGGTTTTTTTAGCTTTAAGAAAAATTATTTCTTAAACGGAAATGCATATTTCACAATACGTTTGATCACACTACCGTACTGTTTTACCAAGCTGGCATTGTTATAGTTCAAACCATATTTTTCACAAACAGCCTGAACTTTCGGTGCCATTTGACGATAGCGACGTGCAGGTACATCAGGATACAAATGATGTTCAATCTGATGACTTAAATGACCCGTCAAGATATGAAACGCTTCAGAACCGGTCAGGTTGGATGAACCACGGATCTGACGCATATACCAGTGACCACGACTTTCATTTTGCAGTACCGATTTCGGGAATACTTCGACATCTTTGGTAAAGTGACCGCAGAAAATAATACTAAAGGTCCAGATATTACGCAGACCGTTGGCCACCATATTACCGGTCAAAACCGGTAAAGCCGCAGGACCTGCTATCAATGGAAAGAATACATAATCCTTAAACAACTGTTTACCAATTTTGCTCTGCATTGGACGCCATTCTTCTTTGGTCTGCTCTTTGCTTTTGCGACCTTTGAAGTATTTACCCAATTCAAGATTCTGAATCGCAACGCCCCACTGGAACAATAAACAGAATGGCACTGCATAAATCGGTTGCAATAAATAACCCGGTTTCCAGCGCTGTTCCGGGAACAAGCGTAATAGACCATAACCGATATCATCATCCATACCCTTAATATTGGTATAAGTATGATGCTTAAAGTTATGGGTTTGACGCCAGTTGTCTGAAGTCCCTACAATATCCCATTCATAGGTCTGACCATTGAGTTTAGGATCATTCATCCAGTCATACTGACCATGCATGACATTATGACCCAGTTCCATATTTTCCATAATTTTGGCAAAGCCTAATAAGCCTGTACCCAATAACCATGCTGGCGGGAACCAGCCTGCAAACAGCAAAGCACGACCGGCAATCGACGAATAACGAATAGTTGAATAGACACGGCGGATATATTTGGCGTCTTTTTCACCCAGATCATCTAGCACTTCTTGTTTAATTGCATCAAGTTCACGTGCAAGTTCATCAAGTTCAAACTGGGTTAATTCACGGTTTTTAGGATTTTTAAAATACTGTAATTTTACTGGCATATTCATAGGATAAAACTCGCTTATAAGTCGATGACAAGGTCAGTCTGCGCTGAGTTAATACAAATTTTGAGCAGGTTACCGGGTTCGGTATTTTGTGCACCGTTGACCAAATTCTTGGTCGAACCTTCTACTTTATTGCAGGCACATTTATTACAAATGCCCATACGGCAACCATGGGTCGGTTTAATATTTTGCTGTTCCAGGCTCACTAGAATGGATTGGCCTTTTGGAATGCTGACAATTTTTTTCGACTGGGTCAGGGTGACATTAATAAAGCCGGTATCCGATAGATCTGCTAAACTCATGCTAAAGGCTTCACCTTTAAACTGTTTTGCCTGAGCAAAAAGCTGTTCTGCTTTGGATACAAAACCTGAAGGACCACAGCAATATACGATGCTATTTTCCAGATTTTTCAGATCGGTCAGATAGGTTTCATCCAGACGCGCAGCAGCTGGCTGTTCTTGAGTGGCATACACATGAAATGAGAAATTTGCATGTTTCTGAGCAAGCTCTTCAAACCGTGCTTTAAATGCGGCATCCTGATCTTTCTTCACCCAGTACCAGAGAGTGACTGGTGCAGATAGTTCACCTTTTTTGCTCAAGCTTTCCAGCATACTGAGCATTGGGGTAATACCACTCCCTGCTGCAAGCAAAATCAATGGACTCGTCTGCGCAGGCAAGGTCATATCACCATAAGGGTGACCAAATTCGATGACATCACCCACTTGTGCCTGTTCTGCCAACCAGGTACTGACTTTACCGGCATTGACTTTTTTCACGGTCAATAAAACATGTTGCGCATCTACACGGGTCAAACTATAGCTACGTTCATAACGGATGCCGTTTACCACCACATAGACCGGATGATGCTGCCCTGCTTCACCAAACTTAAATAAGCGATTCACTTGAATTTTCAGACTCAGCATATCCTGTGCTGCATTTTCTATATGCACGATCTTGCCTAATGGCTGATTCAACGACCATACAGGATTGAGTTTCTGAATCCAGAAATTAATCGCATGCTGATCGATTACACTGTCAGACAGTGCATTCAACGGCGTTTTAAGTTTTTGCAGTACATGCATCGTTTGTGACATCACCTTGGGTTTTTAATTATTATACACATGTATATATATTTGTATATACAACTGTATTGTTTCTAATCATTTCACAAGCTTGACTGGCTCGGTTATAATAAAATGATTCATGCATGAACCTATCGATGAACGAGCCTTCAATGAAAATAAGCAGTGACGCATCTTTATTACAATCGAAAAGCATTGATGAGCCGATTATCGTACGGAGTGTCGGTCGCAAGGCCACCATTACCAAGGAAGAACTGTTTCAGGCTGCGTTGAATCTGATTGGGCCACAAAAAAGTATTTCCTCTTTAAGTCTACGTGAAGTCGCGCGTGAAGCTGGTATTGCACCGAACAGCTTCTATCGTCATTTTAAAGATATTGATGAACTGGCCATTGAGCTGATTGATCGTGCCGGAATTGTATTGCGTCAGATTTTGCATGAAGCACGTCTGCAAGCTTCTCGCCAGAACAGCATCATCCGCAGTTCTGTGGAAGTTTTTATTGCCCAGCTGGATGCCGATGAAGGCAATCTGAGCCTGTTATTACGTGAAGGCTATACTGGCTCCAAGTCTTATAAACAGGCGGTAGAACGCCAGTTAAATTATTTTCAGCAAGAACTTCAGGATGATTTGATTCGTCTAGAACGCCTAAACAACAAGAAGTTATTTCATCCGGATATTGCCGCCAAAGCCATTACCCAACTGGTCTTCAACATGGGCGCCAATGTGATTGATATGCCTGCCGAAGACCGTAAAGAAATTGCCGAACAGACCATGATCATGATTCGGATGATTCTGGAAGGTGCGCGTCATCTGGAAGATTCCCAGCTGCGCTAATTTTCCGATTTGCATGAAGTAATATAAAAAGAGACGTAATCAACGTCTCTTTTTTATGATGATTACAAAAGTACAAGTTGAGCTTTAACCGCCTTTGCACTGGCCTCCGGATACTCAAGCGGGAACATATGCCCGCCCTCAACCACAGAATAATTAATCTGATAAATCTTGTGCATCCCTTGTGGCAAACCCTGCTGATAAAACTGGCTTTGCTCTGCAGTCATCAGATGCATCGGCACTTCAGGCGGTCGGCGTGGTGTTCTCCACCACCAGGCTGGCACAGTCCGGAAGATTTCCGCTTCTATCTGTTTTGGAATAGTTAACGTCACCCCACCACGTTCAGGTTCTGGCTGAATGCCGCTCTCGATATAATCAGCAAAACACTGCTCATCGAAATTTTTAAATAAGCGGTTAAACCGGAGTGCTTCAATTGCGACCTGTTTCGATGGCCAATAATCTTTGCGTTTTAGCGTAATTCCTGCGGGTGTATAACGATCGACACTTTTTAGATTCAGCTTTTTGATCAGTTCAAACATGGCGCTGTTTTTTCCAATCACAAATGGTGGATCCATAATGATCAGCTTGGAAAACAGTTCGGGACGTCGATACGCCGCCATAAGGGTCACCAGACCACCAAAGGAATGTCCTAAGCCAATCACTTGCTGCTGAGGAAACTGCTGCTCGATATCTGCAATGACTTCATCGACCAGATAACGCCAGTCTCGCGTAATTGGATATTGTGGGTTCATGCCGATAAAGGGAATCGCTTTGACCTCATAGTCTTGCTGAAAACAGTCCAGAAACTTCCGATAAGTTGCCGAAGGGATACCATTGGCATGGGTAAAATGTAAGGCTTGCTTCATTATTTTTTAAACGCAGTGCGTATTCATCCTGAAATCGTAAGATGAGCTTACCGCTTTAAAGATTTATTCGGCAGCGCAAAAATGCTCAAAGCATGACCTCAAAGTCATTTCTCTGTATTCCTTCAGAATTTAAAGTCTATTTCTGCGATACAGTCAAATGTTGCATCGGTAGAAAAGTCGCGCCGCAACTGGCCTTATCCCCCGCGATGACCACTGCCCGTCCTTTGACAGTAATAGACAAATTGCTGGAAATTGCGGTGACCATAGTCTGACATTTGGGACAATAATGCTTCATACCATTTAAATGCACGGCAATACCATTGATCAAAAAAGAGAGTTCGCATTCAGTCACCATGCCGCCATGACTGGTCTTTGTGCCAAGGGTAATCAGTGCTTTTGACATACTTTGTCATTCTTATTATTCAGTAGCCTAATTTTAAACAGGAGGAAAATAACAGACCAGCATTCTCCGACCAAAAAAATAATAAACCCGGATTTTGCCCATAAAAAAAGCAGCCCGAAAGCTGCATTTTTTAATGATTTAAAGCTTAAGGCTTGACCACGACCATCACCTGAATTGCTTCCGGTGTTACCGATAGACCATCCAGCAGGCTTAAACCTTCTTTCTGCAACTTTTGTAAACGTGCAATTTCATCTTCACGGATACTTGGATTGAACTGTTTCAGATAGGTCAGGCGATCAATTTCATATTGCCATTTATTGCCATACACTTCTTTGGCTTGCTGCTTGAAGCCAGGCAATGCACTGCGTGCCAGTTCAAGCGCTTGCTGATAACGTGCTTCAATCACATCACGACGTGCTTTCACCACCTGACGGCAACTATTGCCATCTAAATGATGCAAGTACGGTTTCAGGATTTCTGGTGCAATCTTTTGTGATAGATCCTGACCTTTTTCACTGAGCAAGACACGAATCAACTGTTGCGGCAAGCTAGACGGCAAGTTCAATGCTTTCGGAGCCACCACATCGACCTTGAACCATACTTCAAGTAATACCGAACCCTGTGGCAGTGCTGCAGATTTTAGTACCGCAACGTTAGTGCTACCAAAGCCTTGCGTATTGATCATTTCCATCACACTTTCAGTGAATGGATGTTCCAGTGTCAGGTATTGCGCATCTTCGCGGATTTGTGCCTGATCACGATAGAAAGTCGCTGTAATCCCTTCTTCATCCAACGTCAAACCTTGAACCTGCATTTGATCGGTTGGCTTGATGATCACTGTACCGTTACTTTGCTCGTCAAAGTCGATATTCGTAGACGCCATAAAGCGCTTCATGAAAATCGGCAAAGTGGTATTGTCATCATAGTCTTCAAGCGCGTTGACAATTTCCTGTGCCACCACCGGACGGCAAGAGTTGTACTCAAGCAAACGGTCTCGACCTTCCTGCAATTCAGCTTCCAGCGCTTCACGTTGCACGCTAACTTCTTCCAGCAGGTCTTCAAACTCTTGACCTTTGTCTGCCAATAGACAGTCTTTCAAGCGAACAATAAAATTTTCTTGCAAGGTTTGTGCAGCTGGAGAAATATTGCTGAAGATATTCAGCGCTTCGTTATACCAGCGGAACATACGTTCTTGTGCAGTTCCCACCAGATAAGGCACATGAATCTGAATGCGGTTTTCCTGACCGATACGATCCAGACGACCAATACGCTGTTCCAACACGTCCGGGTTCGCAGGTAGGTCAAACAGAATCAGATCAGAGGCAAACTGGAAGTTACGTCCTTCTGAACCGATTTCCGAACAAAGAAGAATCTGCGCGCCATACGAATCTTCAGCAAAATAAGCTGCGGCCTGGTCACGTTCTAACAAGCTCATGCCTTCATGGAACATCGCCGTACGAATACCGGCATGTAAACGCAGTACATTTTCCAACGCCTCAACCACTGGCCCGCTACGCGCAATCAGTAAGACTTTCTTGTGTTTTAAATCGGTACGCAAACGCTCCATCAGCCACATCACGCGTGGATCGGCTTCCATCCACGAGCCATCTAGCTGAGCTTCTTCAGGCCACATTTGCTCACGTAATTTACCATCTTTAGACCAGTGTTCTGGTGCTGGCAATGGCGCTGGCTGACAGTCACGACCCGGGAAACCTTGAATCGCTTCACGCGTATTACGGAACAGGATACGGCCTGTACCATGACGGTCTAAAAGTTCATGAATGGCACGGAAACGCTGTTCAGGATGATCTTCAATCGGATGACCTAACAAGGCCTCAATCGCAGTAAGATGCTCAGCTTCTAGCGGCATGTCTGACATCAACACTTCTGCAATTTTAGCCGTATGCTGATATTGCGCTTCTTCATCGAGGAAACGATCCAGCGAGTTAAAACGCTGCGGATCAAGCAAACGTAGGCGTGCAAAGTGACTTTCTACACCGAGCTGTTCAGGTGTCGCTGTCAATAACAACACGCCCGGCGTATGTTCAGCAAGCTCTTCGACCAGATCATAACGGTCATTACCGCCATCTTCTTCGCTCCACATCAAATGATGTGCTTCATCGACCACCAGCAGGTCGAAACCGGCTTCAAGTGCCTGTTCACGCAGATCTTCATGGTCGACCATCAAATCGACAGAGGCAATAATTTTTTGTTCGGTCAAGAACGGGTTTTGTTCAGGATCATGTTCTTTGATCGATGCAGTACGGGTCAAGTCAAACAGCGAGAACTCAAGATTGAAACGACGGCGCATTTCGATCATCCACTGATATTGCAGCGAATCTGGAACCAAAATCAGGATACGTTCAGAACGGCCGGTTTTCAGCTGTTGATGGATGATCAGACCCGCTTCAATGGTTTTACCCAGACCCACTTCATCGGCCAGTAATACACGCGGTGCAAAACGCTGACCGACTTCATGGGCAATATACAATTGATGCGAAATCAGGCCGACACGTGAACCTACCAGACCACGCAGTGGACTGCTTTGCATATTGGCCTGCATTAGCAGCGCTTCAATACGCAGGTCATACCATTCTTTATAATCGACCTGACTGGCCAATAAACGGTCTAGAGGCTTAGACAGCTGGATGGTGGCACCAATACGGGTTTCATTCAGCGATTTACGTTCTTCAGTTCCATCTTCCAGAGTACGAACAACATGATAACGCACCACGCCATTCCGGTCTTCAACGGATTCTACAATCCACTTGGTCCCTTCCTGATCCTGTAATTCATCTTTCACATTAAATACGATACGAGATAAGGGTGCATTGCTGCGTGCATAGACGCGGGTTTCATCGCTTTTCGGGAATAAAATGCTGACCGACCGCTCATCAACATCAATAAGAACGCCTAAACCGAGTTCTGTTTCAGTATCTGATAACCAACGTTGACCAATAGCAAATTGCTGCAATTTTTCCACCTTTATCTTAAGTACAAGATTATGAATATTAGGCTCAATCACGAAACGTGATTGGAGCAAAATTTCACACCTTCAAGCAATGTATTTTGACATAAAGCCCACTAAAAAGTGAGCATAATTCACGCCGATTAAAGAAGTATTTCCTAGAATGGCGCCGGACAATAAAATTCGACCAGCTGCTCTGTTTGAGGATGATAGAAACTCAAACGTTCCGCATGTAAACATAGACGCGAGCTGAGCTGTTGCTGTTCGGCTGATGCATATAAGGTATCACCGATAATCGGATGCCCGAGATATTGCATATGCACCCGTAGCTGATGAGAACGGCCGGTAATTGGGATCAGTTTCACCCGGGTCACAGGCTGTCCCTGAATATTAAAATGCTCAATCGCCTGCCAATGCGTGATGGCTGGCTTATTATGTGCGGGATCTGCGATATGTAAGGGCGGACGGCTTGGATCATATACCACCGGCACTTCAATAGTGCCTTCACCTTCTAGTTTACCGGCAACCACAGCCTTATAGGTTTTATCGGTCTGGCGTTCCTGAAACTGGCGGGAAATGGTTTTTTGTCCCCATTTAGTCAGACCAAAGGCCAAAATGCCGGATGTATCGCGATCCAGTCGATGAATCAGTAAAGTTTTGGGTTCTAGTTTGACCAGACGGTTGATCAGGCAATCTTGTAAGTCTTCTGTTTTACCGGGAACTGTGAGTAAACCTGCAGGTTTGTGGATGACCATGAAATCGTCATCACGATGTATCAGATGTTCGGTTAGAAAATTACTCAAAGTTCAATCCCAGGCTGATCGCGAAAAACAAGGCGGCAATGATAGAAAGCTTAGCCAATAATTACAATGCGCATTTATGTAAATGACGATGAAATTTCCGATTTAGCGCATAAAAATGCTTAATCGCAGCACATCAACCTGAGGATTTTAAAATGAAGCTTGCCAATTCATGCAAAGACGGATGCTTTAGCACATCTTCATAACGGATATTGGCACCATGCGCACGCCATATACCAACGAGACTGACCATCGCTACTGAATCCAGACCATAATTTTTTAAGTCGACATAGGGATCAATTTCCAAAGCATCCATATCCAGCTGTTCTGCGACAGCCAACATAATGCCTTTGGTCGACAATACATATTCTGACGGCGCGCTTAAATCCCATAATCGAGTCAGGCTATAGGTATTTAAGTGATGTATCCCCTGTGCCGAAATATTTTCAATCCACTGAATATGCTGATCTTGATTTGACAATAAAATCGCATCATCAACTACACAGATTTGCTCGGTGACACTTTGCAGATGCGGTAAAATCTGTTTCAGCATCGGTGTAACCTGCCCGGCAAAAATCAGTTGCGGATGCATTGAGGCATATTCTCCCAATTGCTGCATGCCTTGCATCAGGTCATCACCATATAAGTCAACAATCGGAATATCGAGTGCTTTGGCTTTATTGCTGATCTGGATCAGATGACTCATTAGGTCGCTTTCTTGTATGCTTACCATCATCCTTAAATTTTGTAATCCCACTAAAACCAAAACAGATTCATTTGATGCAAGCTGCCATTTGGCTTGGGATGGAGCAAGTTGGATTTTTTTAGGGATGGGGTACAGCATGGGAGGCTCTTATAAATACAAAATAGCATGATGATTCATGCTATTTTAGTTTAGCATCGATTTGGAAAACACTTTGATTTCACAGAGGTTTATTGTTCTAATTTCGTATCATCGCCATTATGTTAAATGGCTTTAATTTTGCTTAGCCCTATATTCATTAAATGCTAGAAGCATTCCCTCTTTTTGTTCTGCGGAGGCATCTGGAAATGAATAAAATCTTTCATAATCTTTTCTAAATTGGCTGCTTTCAATTCTTTTAGCTAAGTCATCAATAAAACCTTTTCCTTGAGTCTGATATTGCTGAATCGTTTGTTTATCTAGGCAGATAGTTTTCGCCCAAGAAACTGCACTCATATTTATACAAACATTGAGGTATATATTTTCGCTATCCTCATATAGTTCCCAAAAATAAGGCTCTATTTCTATAAGTTGCATTTCACTAGTATTTCCAAACTTTTAATTATTTCTAAAATTAACATAATACACGTTATACGAAATTCTTTTGATTTCCTTTTTAAATTATAACTTTAATTGTATATAGACAAGCCCACTCATTAGCGATTGGGCTTTTTAGTTGATATTTCACGTTCCACGCTTCATTTTGGTACAACTTTGAATGATTTTATTAAATTAAGCTGATCAATTTCTATTTTGGATTAGCTTTGCTTAGCCAAAAATTTCTCAATGGCTACCTGTGCAATCTCCGCATCTTCAAACGACTTCACACCCGACACACCCATCGCACCGACGAGCTGGCCTTGATACAGAATCGGTTCACCACCTTCCAACATTCCTGAGAAAGTTTCCATGGTCAGAAAACCCATCTGTCCGCCTTTGATAATATCCTCAAACAGTTTGGAGGGATGGCGACTCATAGCTGAACATTTAGCCTTTTCGACGGCCAGATTTGCAGTCATCGGTGCTGCACCATCCATACGCTTCATCGCAAGCAAATTACCCGTTTCATCTACGACTGCAATACTGACATTAAAACTGTTCTGAATGGCATATTGATGGGCTTGATCTAATAAAAATTCCGCATCGCTTAAAGTCAAATAATGTTTGGTTTGCATGAAAATGATCTCTAATTTTAAATGTAATTCCCCCTAAGCCTGAGCCATATATAGCGCAAGAATACTGGAGGAAGTCTTTAAATTTTCATTTCTATTCAATAGATGAAAGCCCTCTCCTTTAAGGCATAGGTATCTACACAATTCCTGAACTTTGCGTTAAATTGAAGAGCATGCTCTTCAATTTAACATCTCTGGCCT
>NZ_JARDAL010000049.1:0-27931 GCF_048957595.1 Acinetobacter sp. AS5
AGCTTGCGCTGAAGCCTAGCCAACTTTACTTGATTGGCCTTGAAACTATTGATCGGGTCGAATACTTGACCACTAGACGTTGTAATTAACTTTTTAACACCTAAATCAATGCCAACGGCTGATTTTGATGGGTGGACTGGTGCTTCTACTGTGTTTTCAGCACCAAATGACACATACCATTTCCCGACATGCTTTGAGATTGTGACGTTCTTAATCTCACCCACAATATTTTGTGATTTTCTGAATTTCACAACGCCAATGTCATTAGGTAACTTAACTTGGTTGCCTTTAACCCAACAATATCTGCCAAATTGAACAATACGAATGGAATCATAACCATCAGATTTCTTTTTGAATCGTGGCATAAGTGGTCTAAGTTGAACTTCACCACCATCGGATAATTTAAAAAATCGTGGCTTCTTAGCTCTAAATGGTTTTTGCTTTAACTTAGCTTGTTCCTTTTTGTTAAAAAACTTCCCCCAAGCATCACCAAGATCACGAACTTTTTGTTGGAGTGAAACGCCATTTGAGCTGTTTTCTAGAAAAGCACATTCAGGTTTTTTGCGTAATTCAGGAATTTTATTGACTAAATTAACTTTGTTGATTCGCTCATTATTAGCAAGCATCTCGAACGAAACAGCTAAAATTTGATTCCAAACAAAACGTGCAGAGCCAAGCAACTTGTTTAAAACAAGCTCCTGTTCCGCATTAGGCTCAAGCCTAAATTTGTACGCTTTGTTGATCTTCATTTCGCCTTAAATCTATTTAGATACAGAAACTTAATGCAAATTATTCTATCATATTGCACTAAAAAAAAGTCGTGAAATTCACCTCCACCCTAATGTTGGGTGGAGTCCTCTTTCACACTAAAGATAGCAGGAGTTTTGTCTCAGTGGGAATGTTTTAGTTTGAAATTTACCTTTTAAGATTGCTCGGCATGTACATCTTCAAGCACTAGCGCCTGATGATCATTGGTAACCATCGGCAAATGCACAGTAAAGGTCGTACCACGGCCCTCTTTGGAATCTACAGCAATTTGACCATGGTTCAGGTCAATAAAGCGCTTGCAGAGTACCAGACCCAAACCTACCCCTTTCTCTTCAGCTGTGCCTCTGACACTCACACCCAAAGTCGGTTTAAACAGATTCTGCATCTGTTCTTCGGTCATGCCCAGGCCAGTATCCTGAATCGTAATCTTGACCTGCTCGCCTTCCATCTCTGCAGCTAAAATCACTTTACCGCCTTGATTCACCGGGGTAAATTTAAGCGCATTCGACACCAGGTTTTGCAAGACAGAGGTAATCATGTTGATATCCGCATGTACCTTGATGTCTTCAGGAATATTATCGACCAGTTCGATCTTTTTATTTAAGGCCAAACTTTTCAGAACACCACATACAATCTTGCTGGACTGTTTCAATTCATAATTGATCGGATGATAAACAAAGCGCCCACCCTCTGCCATCGCCCAAGTCAGCAGGCTTTCCAGCAGGTTATAGGTCGATTGTGCATTATCATATAAATAATCCGCAATACTCTGAATACTGGATTCATCCAGTGTGTCACGTTCCTGTGCCAGTACTTCGGAAAAGCCGAGCAAGCCGTGAAACGGTGCACGCAGATCATGCGCAATAATCTGGAAAAATTTAGTTTTACTGAAATTTTGTGCGCATTGCTGCTCGTATAATTCTTTCAACTCAGTATGTTCTTGATTGAGCTGAATTCGAATCACTAAACTTTCAGCAAATTGTTTGATGGTGGCAATATCGTCCTGATCGAACCCTTCAGTCTGATCATCAAAGAAAATGACCTGTCCAAAAGACACACCGCTACTTGATTTTAAATTAAAGGCGACTAATCTCTGATGCGCTACACCGAGATCTTTCACATAATTTGACAATTCTGTATAAGCAGGATGCGTCTGGTCAATGACATCTGACTGTTGCAGATACGCAGGCAGATTCACTTCCTGTGGGGCGTGCAAGGCCCGAAAACCGCGCGGACAGCTGTACCAGATATAGGGCTCCGTGTGGAAGCGAATAATGCTGGTTTTAACGTTTAAAACTTTACGGGCGATCTTACAAAAGGTGTCTAATAGGTTATTGGAGGTATAGACACCTAAAATGAGAGATATACGGCACGAGCTTAATTGCTCCGTATTCTGACCGACCTCTAGCAGTTTTAGTTCCATGTCTGCCTCTCTGAATGTTTATGGAATATAGAAAACACTGCCGACCAAATTCATACAATCAATAACAAAGATTCTATATTTACTCAACGATGAAAACCCACCTCTAGGTTAAAGGATTTGTTAACCTGTTTCTATCCAGATACATTCTTAACTGCAAGGTACTGATATTTAATTGATTAAGAATAACTTGAAAATTTACTATTCTAAAAAAACCTACATAAGTATTTGAAATTAATATATCTCACCTAAAATAAGTATCTTTATTTGTATTTACTGTAACACAGTACTGAATAAAAAATACCCACCATCGCTTTTTACTCTATTTAAAGTAAAAGCTAATGATTTTTCAACTATATAGTTTGACCTTATGATTAAAAATAGATTTTATATCAGGCTTCATCTATCTAATAACACTCAGAATTATTTTTTAATTTTTAAAACTATCTTAACAATTCCAGTCTACGAAATATTTAAATATCAGGATATTGACTAAAAACAGGCCAAAAAAGCCACTGAGAATTGTAAAGATTTTACATTCATTAACAAATTAATTGCAGAAATTTTGTATTTTTTATCATCAATGCAGTTTTAGAAGCTGGAATAGTAATATTAAGATAGACCACTTATAGACTATGCATGTCCAAGTCAAACCAATCAGTTCAAAACAGCTATAAAAAAGCGGCCTAAAAAAGACCGCCTTTTTACATGGCTGCTTAATTGTCAGAAATCAACGCCACTTGCTGTACATAGTTAAACAGCTTTAATTTAGAAGCATTCACTTCTTCTTCAGGTGCTTGATTCTTTAAATCACGGTGTACCCGAAGATAATGTTGACGTAAGGTATGACGCTCTGTCGCATTATAGGTTTTGGTAAATTCATTGATGGCTGGATCACCATCTTTGACAATTCGATCCACCCAACGCTGTAATTGAGCTGTCTTTTTAAGACCTTGTTTAGGTGTTAAATAAGACAAAATTACCGTTTCATTTTCATTGCGTAATAATTTACCAATCCGTGAAAATTGACGGCGACGTGCTTCATGCGAACTAATTGCCTGCACATCAAGTAAGGCGTCAATCAAACGCTCATCTACGGGTAGGTTTTTAATTTGTTTAGCGCTCAGCTCTGCAAGCTGCGCACCTAAAGCAGCCATACGCTGGACTGCTTTTTTCTGTTCGGTCTTACTTGCGCGTCCCTCTAAAGAATCAAAATCTTCTTCAGTTAAACTGTTCGGTCGACGTGCCACGATTAATCTGCCTCATAAAATTTTGCTGCAAATAGTGCCTGAATTTCAGATAAGGCTTTGTCCTCGTCTGCTCCTTCAATCACTAAGCGTAAAGTTGTTCCTTTGCCTGCACCAAGCATGAGCAATGACATGATATTTTTGGCATCTACCAATTTGTCAGCCTTGCCAATCCGAATACTGGAACGAAATTTGGTGGTAACTTCTATCAGTTTACCAGATGCGCGTGCATGTAAACCCAATTTATTAATTACGTCAACTGTCGTATCAATCATGACCAGTGCTTCATTTCTCGATGGAGGACTTGAATAGACCATTTTGCCTCAAGGGCTTTTTTTAGTCTATCCACAATATAAACAGAACGATGCTGACCACCGGTACAACCTATCGACACGGTCATATAATGACGATGCCCTTCGGCAAAGGTCGGCAACCACTTGTCCAGAAAATGATACAGATCATTGAACATGTCCTCGACCTGATCGCTCTTTTGTAAAAACGCCTGCACCGGCTGATCTAGCCCTGAAAATTTGCGCAGTTCCAGTTCCCAATGCGGATTTGGCAAATGCCGGACATCAAAGACATAATCGGCATCCAGTGGAATGCCATGCTTATAACCAAAGGATTGCAGAATCAGGATCAGGTTATCGGCCTGTCCCAGCTTGGACAATAAGGTATGTTTCAGGTCATGTACGCTTTTATCGGTAGTATCGATATGAACTGTAGAACGCAACTGAATCGGCATCAACAGGATTTTTTCTTCCTGAATGCATTGATTCAGACTTTTAAAGCGTGACGCCAGAGGATGCGGCCGACGCGAAGCACTAAAGCGGGCAATCAGCTCCTGATCCTGCGTGGTCAGATAGATAATATCGACCGAACCATGCTGTTGCAGCTGCTCAAATACATGATCAAATTCTTGTAAATCTGCCCGGGTACTGCGCACATCGACGCCCAGCGCCAACTGTTCCAGATTATTTTCACTGTCCAGTTTGGCCACGATTTCGGGAAGCAATGCCAAAGGCAGATTATCAATACAGTAATAACCCAGATCTTCAAGCACCTGTAATGCAGATGATTTCCCCGAACCAGATTGTCCCGTGACGATTAAAATGCGCTTCATGCATGCTACCCTTTCATCTTAGCCGGCAGTGTATTTAACCTGCAGGTTATCGATCAGACGTGTATTCCCCAACTTTGCAGCTATAAATAACACAAGATCTTGATTAAACGTATGAATTTTTTGTAATTCTGGAGTTCTGGCTTCAATATAATCCACTACAAATCCAGCATCGGTTAAAGTCTGGCGAAGCTCCGCCAATACCGTATCCAGTTCCACGCCTGCCTGTAATTGCTGTTCAGCCTTTTGCAAGCTTTGATAAATGACCGGTGCGATTGCACGATGCTCTTCGCTTAAATAACCATTGCGCGAACTTAAAGCCAGGCCATCTTCTGCACGGGCAATCGGCACACCAATTACTTCCAGTGGAATATTCAGATCTTGTACAAACTGACGAATGACCGCCAATTGCTGATAATCTTTCTGGCCAAAGAAGGCGTAATTCGGCTGTACGATGTTAAACAATTTAGTCACCACCACCGCCACACCATCAAAATGACCGGGACGCTGTAAACCACATAAATCATTGGTAATGTCAGAAACACTGATATTGGTCAGACGCGGTTTTTTACCATACATTTGCTCAACCGTCGGCGCAAAAACGATGTCACAACCGACCTCTGCCAAAAGCTGCTGGTCCTGCTCAAGCGTGCGCGGATAGCTATCAAAATCTTCATTGGGTCCAAACTGGATCGGATTGACAAAGATACTGACCACCACTACATCACACAACTTACGCGCTTCACGCACCAGGTTTAAATGCCCCTGATGCAGATTGCCCATGGTCGGTACAAAACCGATAATCTTGCGACTGGTACGCGCCGGATTTAAGGATGCCGCTAAGCCCTGAATAGTGGTTTCTGTTTTCATCTTACAATTCAACCTGAAAAGTTTGTTCTGGTGCCGGGAAAGATCCATCTAAAACTGCAGCATGGTAGGCTTTAAAAGCATCTAGAATGGCGGTCGCACCCGATTGTTCTTGCATAAAATTACGTACAAATTTTGCAGTGTGGCCAAAGGTCAGGCCCAACATATCCTGAACCACCAATACTTGTCCGTCAGTGGCTGCACCCGCGCCAATGCCAATGACCGGAATCTGCGGAAACAGTTCGGTGATTTCCTGGCCAAGCTGTGCCGGTACGCATTCGAGTAACAATAGTGCAGCACCCGCCTCTACTACTGCTTTACAGTCCGCAATGAGCTGATCGGCCGCTTCACGAGTACGAGCTTGCAGCTTATAACCGCCAAACACATGTACCGACTGCGGAGTAAGACCCAAATGCACACACACCGGAATGCCGTTACGTGTCAGCACTTGCACGGTTTCTGCCAACCATGCGCCGCCTTCCATCTTGACCATTTGCGCGCCGGCCTGCATCACGGTTTTCGAGCTTTGCAAGGCATCATTCAAGGTGGCATAGCTCATAAATGGCAAGTCAGTCATGATAAAGGCATGCTGGTTACCACGGCGTACCGCAGCCGTATGATAAGCCATATCTGCAACCGTAACCGGCAAAGTCGAATCACGGCCCTGAATTGACATTCCCAGAGAATCGCCAATTAAAATGCTGTCCACTTCGGCAATTTCCATGGCTTTGGCCATACTGGCATCATAGCAAGTCAGACATGAAAATTTGCGTCCATCTGCTTTAAAGCGTCTTAAATCACTCAGACTGACCATGAAAATGTTCCTCTATGCTTGAAAGTTCTGACGAAGCTACCATCACTTAAAAATTAAATATTTGCCCAGTTGCTGTCATCGAGTACCGCGAGGGTCGACTGTTTAACGATGTCCAGGTCTTTTAATTTGTGTCCATGAACCTGTATTTCAGGATCAATATCCAGAAGTGGAATCAGGACAAAATCACGCTGTAATACCCCGACATGCGGCACAGTTAAACGTTCATTTTGAATCTGCTCATTGCCGTAGATTAGTAAGTCCAGATCCAGCGTACGTTCGCCCCAATGACGTAAACGTACCCGACCGGCATCCTGCTCAAAAGCTTGCAGACGATCCAGCAAGCTTAAAGCAGCCAGATCGGTATTTAACTGCACCACTGCATTCAGATAGTTCGGCTGATCCTGTGGCCCCATCGGTGGACTTTGATACAGATGCGAAGTTTTCACCTGCCCCAAGGTCGCCAGTTTCTGTACAGCTTCTGCCAGAATCTGGCGTGAATCGCCTAGGTTACTGCCTAGGCCAATATACGTCACGATCATTGTGTTGGTCCAAACACCACCTGGCTCAGATCACGTTTTACCCGCTGACGTTTCATAATCGGATGATCTGCGCCAATTTCACCGCTGGCACTGGCTGCCACATGCGACAGAGGTTTCGCCTTGTCTTCAAACTTGGCTTTACGCACCCGACGATTGCGTGGTTCAGGTTCATTCACTAACGGTTCAATCTCGGTGAGATCTTGCTGCTGGGTCAATTTCTGTTCCAGATGTTCTTCTTGACTCGCCTTGCGACGGCTCTTGGCACGCTGACGGTTATACTGGCTAATGGCCCGTTCTTTCTCGTCACCGCTCATTTGCTGGTAAGCATCCCACCAGCTGCCCATGCCTTGTGCAGTTGCATCGCCTGATTTTTCACGCAGCAGCAAAAAGTCAAAGCCGGCACGGAAACGCGCATGGCTGGACAAGGCCTCGATTTGCTGTGGTTTTGGATTCAACAAACGAGTCTGCATTTCCCAGACTTCACGAATAAAGGTTTCCGCAAAACGTGGAATAATGGTACGAGTCGCCTGACGTTTTAACACGTCCAGACCAGCTTGGGCACGAGCTTCGGCGGCTACCACGCCTTTATTTAGATAGAATTCACAACGCTCGAGGAATGGCTGCCATAACAATACCGCATAGAAAAATGCCGGGTTGATGGTCTTGCCGATAGAAATACGCTGATCGGTATTTTTCGCAGCGCGTTCCATAAACGGCGTAATTTCAGGCTTGATATCTGCAAATAACTGCTGCCAGATCCCGAAATCGATCAACATGGGCAAGACACGATTCAGATGTCCCATGGTGAACAGTTTCTGTGATTCATCATAAAGTCGATGTGGAGAAACATCACGCAGCAACTGGGTCATTTCCGGCGTAAAGACATCCAGAATCGCTTCATCAATATTAAAGTTCAGCTTGGCGGCAAAACGTAAGGTTCGTAGCATCCGCACCGGATCTTCTTCAAATCTTAAAGTCGGATCACCGAGTAAGCGTAAGGTTTTGCTGTGGATATCATCCACTGCATTGCAGAAATCCAGCACAATGCCTTTACGCGGCTGGTAATACATTGCATTGATGGAGAAATCACGGCGGGCAAAATCCTGCTCGATGCTGCCCCAGTTATTATCACGCAGAATCATCCCCGCGGCCGAGGTCACTGCTTTTTTTGGTGGTGCACGGAAGGTTGCCACTTCAACCAGTTCCCGCCCTGAATAGACATGCGCCAGTTCGAAACGTCGTCCGATAATTCGACAACGTCGTCCGAAAACTTCCTTGACCTGAGCCGGGGTTGCATTGGTAACTGCATCGAAATCTTTAGGATTCAAACCTAACATCAGATCTCGAACACCACCACCCACGATATAAGCTTCATAGCCTGCCTTGTTTAAGGCATCAATCACATCGAGAATATAAGAAGGTAATTGAGCGGTTGATAAACCACATTTTGACGCGCGCAAAGTTTGCAAAAGACGCTGTCTCCTACGTCTGAACGTAAAATTCTAAGATGACGCTAATCATATCGCTTACACGACTAAAGGGCAATTTGATTATGTCAATCCTGCGAGTCAAATCAATCAGCTAGTCATGATCCGTGCTGTCGCCTTACAAGGCCAGTTTGGCCTTGTTTTTGGCAAATAATGCCGGTCCAATGCCTTTGACCAGCTGGATTTCCTCAATGCTTTTGAATTTTCCGTTTTTTTGTCGATGTTCAATAATCGCTTCAGCCTTCTTTTGACCAATGCCATTCAGCTGCTGTAATTGCTCCACAGTCGCACTATTTAAACTGATTTTATCAGCAGCAGAAGATGCCGATAATGCAGGCTTCGCCAGATAGTGATTGCTTTCTGATGAAGCCATAGCGGCAGCTTTTTTCTTTAGGCGCGCATCATGTTGCTGTTGCTGGGTCTTCCATTCCATATAATCGGTCGCAGTCGCATGCGCAGTTCCGATAGAAATAAAGCCCAGCCAACAACTTAAAAGAAGACTAATCCACGTTGGACCGATTCGATAAGGTATTTTTTTCATGTGCTGCTCTTTGTTTTAATTCTAATTTAGCCTGTTCCCAGAGCTGATCAAGTTCAGTCAGTGACAGCTTTTCCAGGTCTAATTGTTGTAATTGTGCCTGATCTTCCATCAAGGCAAAGCGGGTTCGAAATTTATGGATCGTCCCCAATAATGCCATCTCACTGGAGATGCCAAGTTTACGTCCAACATTGACCAGAGAAAATAAGCAGTCGCCAAATTCTTCCTGTATTTCATCGGAATTTTGTCCGGCTACCGCTTCTTTTAATTCAGCCAGCTCTTCTTCCAGCTTGGCATAAGCACCCGCCATGTCCGGAAAATCAAAACCGATTTTGGCGACATTTTTTTGAATTTCATCAGCCTGCGCCAAAGCCGGTGCATGTTTAATCTGATCCAGGCGTGAACGCGGCTTGCCCTGCTTTTCTTGCTGTTTGATTTCTTTCCATAGCTCGGACACATCTTCCGGACTCATTTTTGCAAATTGTTCAGCTTGAAATACATGCGGATGACGGCGAATCAGTTTATCGGTAATGGCCTGTACGACATCCTGAAAATCGAAAGCGCCCTGCTCGCTATACATTTGCGACTGGAACACCACCTGTAACAGCAAATCACCCAGCTCATCGCGGACATCATCGACTTTTCCAGAGCGGACTGCTGCTTCGACTTCGTAAGCTTCCTCAATGGCATATTTAGTCAGAGATTCAGGGGTCTGTTGCTGATCCCATGGACATTTTTCACGTAATTCGCGAATGACCTTGAGTAGTTGTTCCATATTCAAAAACCTCTTTTTTACCAAATAGTCGCGTCAATCTGCCAGTTTCTTGTTATGCTCAAAAAAAAGACAATAAGGAGATCAGGCACATGCACAGTATATTGATTAGTGGTGCAGCACAAGGAATTGGTGCCGCGACGGCCGCCCTATTTTACCAGCACGGCTACAAGGTGGGCATTTATGATGTTCAGGTGGAGCAGGCAGAACAACTGGCCCAGCAATTGGGCGAACATGCCAAAGCCGGCTTTCTCGATGTGGCTGACTATGCTTCCTGGGAAACAGCTTTAGCCGAATTTTCAGCTTGGGCAGGTGAAATCAATATTCTGGTCAATAATGCCGGGATCTTATATTCAGGGCCTTTTGAAGATACCACCATTGCGGCACATCATCGGACTCTGGATATTAATGTCAAAGGGGTCATGAACGGCTGTCATGCCGCTTTCCCTTATTTAAAAGAATCTTCATTTGCCCGCATCATTAATCTATCTTCCGCTTCGGCGATTTATGGCCAGGCCGATTTAAGCAGTTATTCCACCAGCAAGTTTGCAGTGCGTGGCCTGACTGAAAGTCTGGATATTGAGTGGCAACCCTATGGGATTCGAGTCTTGGATGTCATGCCGCTTTTCGTCAGTACGGCCATGGTCAAAGATATGCAGGCAGAAAGCATCAAAAAGATGGGCGTGCATTTAAAAGCAGAAGATGTTGCACAAGATATTCTGAAACTGGCAGAACTCAAAGATTCCATCTGGCAAGCAACGCATCATCCGGTCGGATTCAAAAGCCAGTTTTTATTTCATTTGTCGCGGATGAGTCCACAATTTGTGAATCGGCTGAGTAATCTGCTCATTTCCAGAAAATAAAAAATATTGGAATTCATTCTATTTAGACAGTTTGATGAAGCTGAATCACGGGAAATCTCAATCCCTTGCAGGAATCCTCACTTTGCCAGGCCACGGTGAGCATGCAGCCAGCAAGCGTATAATTTTGATAGGCATAGATGCCAATCTCTGGATGTTCGCAGCGCCCACCATTTTGCTCAGGATGGATATTGGTATTGAGTTCGTTGAGGTTGATCCGGATTCCCAAGCCTGATGCCTTTAACACGGCCTCTTTGGTCGTCCAGACTTTAAACCAGTATTCAGGGTCATAAGCCAGCGCTTGCCAATTTTTGAGTTCTTCAGGATGGAAGGCGTGCTGTGCCAAAGCTTCAAAACGGACTTTACGGCTCAGTTCTTCAATATCGATTCCCAAGTTTTGGACATTCCTGCTCGTGGCCAGGGCGTAGAAATTTTGACTATGACTATGATTAAAACTGAAATCCGGATAGTCATTTAAATAAGGCTTGCCAAAATTCGTCCGTACCACCTGTTGATCGCTAACTGGCAATTCAAAAGATTGGGATAAAAGCTGATTGCGCAAAAACGCCACTTCGCGTTTCCGTTCGGCAACCTGGGTTTTGCGGTCTGACAATTGATCATAAGTCAGATTAGAGAGTTGATGCAGATGTATTTGAATCAGCCGGGCCACGTGAATCCATTCAAAAAGACATAAACTAATGGGAGTGTAAAAGAATTTACACTTTTATTGGGAGAGAAATTCATTATTTTATCAAAACAAAAAGCCTGCTTTACGCAGGCTTTTTATCCGAAAAATTTAAACTATAGAATTAACGTTTAAATTTCTTCTCGGCTTTCTTGAACTTCTGTACATAACGACGTTTACGCGCAGCTGCACGCTCATCCACTTGAGACTTACGGCCTTCAAACGGGTTTTCAGAAGTTTTAAACTCGATTTTAATCGGTGTACCTTCAAGCTTGTACACTTTACGGAACACGTTTTCCAGGTAACGACGATAATCCGCAGGAGTTTTATCCACCTTGTTTCCGTGAATCACGATCGTTGGCGGATTTTGTCCACCCATGTGTGCATAACGCATTTTAATACGACGACCCTGAACCATAGGCGGTTGGTGGGCATCTGTCGCATCATTTAAAATCTGGGTGATTTTTGCTGGTGACACTTTCAAACGAGATGAATCATAAGCACGGTGAATCGATGGATAAAGATCGCCCACACCCGTTCCATGCAATGCAGAAATCAAATGTACTTTGGCCCATGGAATAAAATCGAAGCGACGCTCTACATCGAGCTTACATTGCTTACGATCATATTCAGTCATGTTATCCCATTTGTTGACTGCAATGACCATGGCACGACCCGCTTCAAGCGCATAGCCAATCAAATGCAAATCTTGCTCAACAATACCATCACGCGCATCAACCACAACAACAATTACGTTGGCATCTTTCATTGCCTGTAAAGTTTTAACAATCGAGAATTTCTCAATCATTTCATCAACTTTACCTTTACGGCGCACCCCTGCAGTATCAATCAGGGTGTATTGACGGCCATCACGCTCGAATGGAATATAAATCGAGTCACGTGTTGTACCCGGCTGGTCAAATGCCACCACACGCTCTTCACCGAGCAAACGGTTCACCAGCGTTGACTTACCGACGTTCGGACGACCAATAATCGCTAAACGCAGACCCGTGTTTTTGTCATGCTCTTCCGGATTTTCATCTTCCGGTACATCAGCAAGTACATCTTCCAGCATCTGCTGAACACCACGACCATGGCTGGCTGCCACTTGTAGCGGCTCGCCCATACCCAGTTTGTAGAATTCAACCAGGGCAGCTTCAGCATGTACGCCATCAACTTTGTTGGCAACCAGAAAGACTTTTTTGCCTAAAGTACGCAATTCACGGGCAATCTGTTCATCAGAAGCCAGCAGTCCGGCACGCGCATCAACCACAAAAATGATGATGTCAGCTTCATGAATGGCAGTTTTGGATTGCTCTGCCATATATGAATCAATACCACCTTCATTTTCACCAATACCGCCGGTATCGACCACAATAAAGGATTTATTTTGATAGGTAGCATCGCCATATTTACGGTCGCGTGTCAGACCTGCAAAGTCTGCCACCAATGCGTCACGGCTCTTGGTAATCTGGTTGAACAGCGTCGATTTTCCGACGTTCGGACGACCAATGAGCGCAATTACGGGTTTCATAGAGTAACCTTTATTTAATATCAGGCGTCAAAGTGGCCTGAACATCAGAAAGCATAGGAAGATATAAGGGGTAAATACCCTAAATAAAAACACGGGGCATTGATTTTTCAATCACCCCGCGTTCACAAAAATACGGTTGTGGCTAGTTTAGCATAAGGCTCGTTAAAATTAACGGTTCTGCCAAATGCTTAATGCGCCCTTGCGTGTAGAAACATAAAGCTGGTTGTCGATGACTCGTAAGCTACGCACTTCCCCAGAGGTTTTCGAACGACCAGTAATCTGTCCGGTACGCGGATCAATCAGGTGCAAGACACCATCCAGATCGCCGACTACAAGATCAGTACCTAGCATCACCGGATTACTTAACTTGCGATTCAGCAACTGGTCATTTTCCCAAAGCGGTTGACCCGAGGTAATTTCAAAGGCTTTGATTTTGCCATCGGTTTGCGCCACAAATACACCATTGCCCACAACTTCTGGACGCTGGATACTGCTGGCATCTTCACTCCAGACCACCTGTTGTGAAGCTAAATCCAGCACAGTCACCTGACCTTGATAACTGGTGGTCACCACAAACTGGCCTGCAACGACCGGTTCCCCGTCAATATCAACCAGACGCTGGATATCAGAACGCCCATCCGACACTGCGACACGACGCTGTAATTTTGGCACACCGCTTAAGGCATCCAGTGCATAGATATAAGCATTGGAAGATGCAATCAGTACATTACGAGCATCTAATGCAACAGGTGCAGCCATGCCACGCAGGCTGAATTGTACATTAGGTAAGTTATAAGTCCAAACTTGCGCACCCGTCGCAATTTCATGCGCATATACTGTGCCGTCATTGCTCACGCTAATGACACGACCAGCATGAATTAATGAAGGTGCCAGTAAAGCACCCGTCAATTGCGCAGTCCATTTTTGCTCGCCGGTTTGCTGATCCAGCGCAAACAGCTGACCTTTCTGGTTACCCACGACAACAAGACCTTCAGCAGCTTCAACACCAGAACTTAAATTGTCTTTGCTGACTTTTTTCTGCCACAGACGCTGTTTGCCTTTAAATGCAGACACTTCGCCTTTCGGATCAATTGCAAAGACCACACCATTATCTGCATCCAGACGTAAACGCAACGGATCAGCAGCATCTGTCGAAGCCACACTGGTGGAAAATACAGGGACCAGGGTTTTGGCTTGAGTCAGTTTTGGAAGTGGATTCGGTTTTACTTCTGGAACTTTATTGGTTTTACCCGCACAGCCAGCCAATGCAAGCGTTAAAACAGTCAAGGCACAGGTAATTTTGTATTTTCTATTCATTCAGCTTCTTCCGCTTGTGTTTCTATAATTGGGCGTTCGATTTCCGGATCATCGACCAATACGCCTACGCTTTCGAGCTTAATTTGTAAAATCTGACGTTCTTCTTTACGTTCAATCAAAGCATCCCATGCACTTTGATATACTTTTTTAGCATTTTCAATATCATTTTTGGCAACATAGATATCGCCACGTGCTTCATCGGCAGTTGCTTTAAATGCAGGCTCAGTAACCGCTTCTAAAGTTTTCAATGCAGCATCATATTTTTTCTGTGCCAGTTGTGCATAAGCCAGACGAAGTTTGACCACCTGAACCAGACCTTTATCGTCTACTTTCGAGTTTTCAACTTTCTGTAGCGCTTTCTCGGCCGCAGCATAATCTTCTTTTTCATAAGCCAATTTCGCCATCACTAGCTGGGTCTGAATCGCCTGAGCTGAATCAGGTGCTTCCTTGACAATCTTGTCCGCAGCTTCAGACAACTTGGCAAAACCATCACCTTTCGATGCCTGCGCATCATCCATCAACTGCTGAACCTTGGCAGTGTGCATTTGCGACTCTGCCAAGTTTTTCTTCTGCCAATATTCCCATCCAAAAAAGGCAATCAGCGCAATTAAAATCCCGGTAATCATCGAAGAACCATATTTCTTCGTAAAGGATTTTAAGCTTTCAAACTGTTCATCACCACTCATTGCGCTCATGAGATTACCCTTTTCCTAATGTTTTATCGATTATTTTGAAGAAATTTTAGTACTAAAAAATGCAACGAAGTCCGTAAATGGTACATTCGATTGCTCTGCGGTTGCCAGCTCTTTCACAGTAAACGCCTGAGCTTCCAGTTCACGCTCGCCCAAAATCGCTGCATACAAAGCACCGGCTTGATCGGCCTTTTTCATTTGCGATTTCATTGAACCTTGTGAGCCTACTTTCAGACGAACCTGACTGCCTGCTGCTTCAAGCTGATCACGGATCTGTTCGGCAATGACCAAAGCCTTACCTTGAGAAGTCGGTTCAGCCACCAGGAATACTTCACAATCACGTGTCGGGGTATTGTCTTCAACCTGTTCCAGCAGAAGCAATAAACGCTCGATACCCATGGCAAAACCAACTGCAGGAACAGACTGATCTGCCTTTCCTTTAAGCTGTCCCACCAGGCCGTCATAACGGCCACCGGCACAAACTGTACCTTGTGAACCCAAATGGGTTGTGGTCCATTCAAAAACAGTTTTGTTGTAATAGTCCAGACCGCGTACCAGCTTTTGATTGATCACGAAGCTCACGCCTGCATCAGTCAAATACTGCTGTAACTGGGCAAAGTGCGCCAGAGTTTCTTCACCCATAAAATCATGCAGTTTCGGTGCATTTTCTAAGATACTTTGTGTTTTGGCATCTTTAGAATCCAGAATACGCAGTGGATTCGTGGTCAGACGGCGCTGAGAATCTTCATCCAGATCCGCTTTATGTGACTCTAAAAACTTAACCAGTGCTGCACGGTAAGCTGCACGCTCATCCGACTCACCGAGTGTGTTGAGTTCTAATTGAACTTTGTCTGCCACACCCATACGTTTCCACAGACGCGCCGTCATCAGAATCAGTTCTGCATCCATATCTGGCGTTGCTACACCAAAGGTTTCTACACCAAACTGGTGGAACTGACGGTAACGGCCTTTTTGCGGTTTTTCATAACGGAACATGGGTCCGATATACCAGACGCGAGGCGTCGCACCGCGTAGCAGGTTATGCTCCAGCATGGCACGTACACAACCCGCCGTTCCTTCAGGACGCAGCGTCAACGACTCAGGCGGATTCCCCTTGTCGAGGAAGGTATACATCTCTTTTTCAACGATATCGGTTGCATCACCGATCGAACGTTTAAACAAATTAGTCTGTTCTACGATAGGCAAACGAATTTGTTGATAGCCATAGGCATCCATCAAACCGGATAGATGCTGTTCAAGACGTCTCCAAGCTGGGGTTTGCGTTGGGAGAATGTCATTAAAACCTTTGATTGCGACGATTGAACTCATGATCTACTCAGGAAAACTTGTACGAATAATTTCTTTAGATTTAGCTTCTTCAAGCTCGGTAACACGTTGACGAACCATGGTTTCGATTTCATCAACCAATTGATTCGTGTCAATTAAATGGCTCTTTTCACCATTACGGTATACTAGTGAACGTGGTGCTGCACCTACAACACCAATATCCGCTTCTTTGGCTTCGCCCGGCCCATTCACCTTACACCCGATCACGGACACATCCATTGGAGTACGAATATCTTCTAAACGCTCTTCAAGTTGCTGCATCACCGAAATCACATTAAATTCCTGACGTGAACAGCTTGGGCAGGCAATGAAGTTAATCCCGTTGGAGCGCAGACCCAGCGATTTCAGAATATCAAAACCAATTTTAATTTCTTCTTCAGGCTCGGCAGCTAAGGAAATACGCATGGTATCCCCGATGCCTTCCATCAGCAGGCCACCCAAAGCGATCGCAGATTTAACCGAACCGGTACGGTAAATACCTGCTTCTGTGACACCCAGATGGAGCGGATTATCAATTTGCTGTGACAGCAAACGATACGCATCCATGGTCAGAAACACATTCGATGCTTTGACTGAAATTTTAAATTCCTGGAAATCCAGACGGTCTAGAATATCGATATGACGCATTGCAGATTCAAGCAGTGCTTGACCAGTCGGCTCGCCATATTTCTTTTGAATATCTTTTTCCAGGGAGCCGGCATTGACACCGATCCGCATGGAAATGTCGTTATGACGTGCTGCGGCCACAACTTCACGAATTTTCGCTTCAGAACCGATATTGCCCGGGTTAATCCGCAGACAATCTGCACCCAAATCCGCAACTGCCAAAGCAATTTTATAATCGAAGTGAATATCGGCGACCAAAGGTACATTGACCTGCTTGCGAATTTCACCAAATGCCGCCGCGGCTTCCATGGTAGGTACAGAAACCCGCATGATGTCTGCACCGGCATCTACACAGCGCTGAATCTGTGCAACCGTAGCTGCTACATCACAGGTTTCAGTATTAGTCATCGACTGGATACTGATTGGTGCATCACCACCCACATAAACTGAACCCACACGAATTTTACGTGTTGGACGACGTTTAATTGGATTTACGATCATCGTTCTGCTCTACTCTTGATCTGTTAAGGTGATAAACGGAATTCTGCTTTTCCGTTCACAGTGTAGGGTGACAATGAAATATTTTCATTATTTAAACTGAGTGATACAGCCGATGCATCATCCAGACGAATCTGGAATGGCGCTTCACCATTCAGCTGCAAGCTCGATGCCTGACGGCCAGTTGCCAGAACATTACCCGCCGAGTCGACAATATGCACCGAAGTCGGACGGTTAAAATCAAGTTTCAGCTGATCACCGGAAAGTGCGGCACCTGTATCCAGATTCAGAATCTCGACATTAGAAGCGCCTACTCCAGAGACTTCACTGCTATTTTGTGAATTACTACTTGACCAGTTCTGAATCATGGCAAACAGTGCACCCAAAATCAGCAGTAATACCAGCGTAATAAAAATGCGCTTTAACCACTTACGATTGCGGTCCCGCTTAGACCCTGGCAATTTCCCCATAATTTTAATAGGAGAATTGTTCAGGGCATGGTTCGGCAGCAGCCCGGTATCATTGGTATAAATTTCATCAAAACGCTGAATAATACTAGACGCATCTACACCCAGAAATTTGGCATAAGTCCGGTAATAACCTTTGATAAAGGTTGCTTCAGGTAAAGACTTATATTCGTCCTGTTCCAGTGCAGTCAGGGTTTTGACCGGGATGTTCAGCTCTTTCGCTACATCTTCCAGATTGCGCTGCTGATTGATACGAATCTGGCGCAAGTACTCGCCCGGACGTTGAATATTTCCTAACGCATTTGGAGCTACGCTCGAATGATTCGATGGTGAATTAGGATTTACTTCCATACGGCCTCAGTACTGTACTGTAATTGCAAATAACGTTGGTATTCCTGGCTTTCAGGAAAAAGTGCACGTAACTGGTTGACCAATACCTGCATACCCAACTGATCACCCCCGGCACGCGCAGTGCGAATGCCGACCCAGAGCGCACGGGCACCCTGATTTTTCTGTCCCACACCACGCACAAACTGTTGATACATTTGTGTCGCCGCCGGGAACTGCTGGTTCAAATAAAATATTTCTGCCAACTCTAACATTGAAATATAAGAATCGCGATTGGCTTGCAGCGCCTGTTTGAATGTTTTTTCAGCATTTGCTGTATCACCCAGTTTCAGGTAAATCCGCCCCATATTTTCCAATGCACGGAATCGCTGATCATAACCCAACGTGGCACCAGCAATTTGAAACTGCTCGATCGCATCATTATAGCGTTCAAGCTGATATAAATAAGTGCCGTAATTATTTCGCGCCTGTGCATTTTTCGGATCTGCCGAAATCGCACGCTTGAAATAATGATCTGCTTTTTCGAGATTAAGCTTGCTACCTTCCTGCTGCAATAGCACGCCCATCATCATATTCGCTTGAGAATCACGCGGACTGCTTTCAAGTGCCTGATCCAGCGCACGTTTAGCTGCATCCAGGTCACCTGTTCTCAAATATTCTACCGCCAATTGGGTACGGACTTTGGTGGCCTTTTCAGGGTCTTTCTGACCCAGATCTGGCGTCTGACACGCGACTAAAACCAAAGACACACATACTGTTGAAATCAAAGCAAACTTAGATGTTAGATTTCTCAACTGGCGACCTCTTATTATCCTTGTGAGCGCATGATCTCATTCGATTGCGCAATTTTCTTTTTCCACTGTTCCGCACGACGGGTACGGTCAGCAACTTGTCCGACTAACTGTCCGCACGCGGCATCAATGTCATCACCGCGTGTCTGACGAATCGTACACACAAAACCGGCATCAGACAAAGTTTTTTGGAAAGAAATAATCCGGTTGCGGCTTGAGCGGCCATATGGCGCATGCGGGAACGGATTAAAAGGAATCAAATTAATCTTGCTTGGCAAATTCTTCAACAGCTTAATCATTTGCTGGGCATGTTCAGGATGGTCATTCACGCCATCTAACATCACATATTCAATGGTTACATGCTTACGTGAACTTTCGTTACCATCTTTGGCAATATAACGCTGACATGCTGCAATCAGCTGCTCAAGCGGATATTTTTTATTGATCGGCACCAGCTCATTACGCAGTTCATCATTTGGCGCATGCAATGAAATAGCCAGCGCCACGTCAATATCTTTGACCATCTGATCGATTTTCGGCACAACACCAGAAGTCGATAAAGTCACACGACGTTTTGACATGCCGTATGCAAAGTCATCCAGCATAATACGCATTGAATTCAATACTGCATCGTAGTTGAGCAATGGCTCGCCCATGCCCATCATCACCACGTTCGTGACTGAACGTTCACGCTCAAGTACAGGCACATCTTCCATATAGGAATAGTTCGCCATCCAGAGCTGACCGATAATTTCGGCTTGAGTCAAATCACGCTGGAAACCCTGTTTACCGGTTGAGCAGAATGAACAGTCCAGTGCACAGCCCACTTGTGAAGAAATACACAAAGTGCGACGTAAACCACTGCGATGTTCAGCAGGAATCAATACGGTTTCGACGAGGGAACCTTCACCGTCGCCAACACGGAATACCCATTTACGGGTACCATCTTTAGAATAGTTTTTATGCACCACTTCAGGCGCTTTAATTTCACAAATCTTTTCCAGTTTTTCACGCAGTTTGCCGGAAATATTGGTCATTTCAGCAAAATCAGTCACAAAGAACTGATGAATCCATTTCATCACCTGCCCGGCACGAAACTTCTTCTCACCCATGTCCTCAAAGAATTTTTCCATTTGCGGACGTGACATGCCAAGTAAATTCACTTTCTCGACAGTATTTGCCTGTGCTGGAGCGGATGGAGTGTGTTGCTGTGGCTCAGAAACTGCTGATACAGCGACTGCTTCAGTACTCATGTGTATTACCTAAACCATGTCTAAAGATGAAAGGAGAAGCTCAATATGTGAGCAAAGAATTATTCAGAGAATAAAAAAACCAGATAAGTATAATAACACTTATCTGGCTTGAATACTGCGAATTAACGAGTACGTGGAGCAATCTCAGTTTGAGCGAAGAAGTAGTTAACTTCACGATCAGCAGATGCTACAGAGTCAGAACCGTGAGCAGCGTTTTCATCGATGCTTACAGCGAAATCTGCACGGATAGTACCAGGAGCAGCTTCTTTAGGATTCGTCGCACCAAGGATGTCACGGTGAGCAAGAACAGCGTTTTCGCCTTCAAGAACTGAAACAACAACTGGACCAGAAGTCATGAATGCAACTAGGTCAGCAAAGAAACCACGTTCTTTGTGTTCAGCATAGAAGCCTTCAGCTTCAGCTTGAGTCAAATGTTTCATTTTAGTTGCAACAATTTGAAGACCAGCTTTCTCGAAACGAGCAAAGATGTCGCCGATGTGGTTTTTAGCAACTGCGTCTGGTTTAACGATAGATAAAGTACGTTCGATAGCCATGATAGGCTCCTTAAGTCAATTGTTGACATGAAAATTTGGCGCATTATACCGAGATAATGCGCATTTTTCTGCTTTTCATCTGTAAAAAAATGCTTTTTTAAGATGAGGGCTTAGCGTGCCTCATCAATCCATGCCATTTGAATGGCTTCAAGCAGACCTTCAGTCGACTTGGTTGGATCATCTTCAAATTCAGGCAAAGCACATACCCAGGCATGTAAATCAGTAAAACGAATCCACTGCGGGTCCACATCTGGATGCGCTTCGTAGAGTTCAATCGCGATATCGAGAGTGTCAGTCCAACGTAAACCCATCTCTATTTCTCACCATAATTGCTTCAATGCTGTACTTTAACAAATCTGTGAAAATCTGCGAGCCTTTGCCCCGGCTTTCACTTATTTTTACAGCATAATATTCAGATAAGGCGCAGTCAGGACAATGGCAATTGCCATCATGCCACCCAGAATTGCGCCAACCGCCACATCACTTGGATAATGTAATCCCAACACCATTCGGGACACTGCGACCAGAATCGTAAAAGGCAACATCAGCATGAGTAATAAAGGTGCGACATAACCTAAAACGGTGGTTGCCATGACGGCATGCAAGGTATGTCCCGAAGGAAAACTGAAATGATCCAGTGGATGCTCACCCAAACGGATCACCTGATGCACCTGATAAGGACGTGGCCGTACGGTTTTGATTTTAAGCACCTTGTAAATAATGGTACCAATAGTGCTTCCCAAAATCAGATAAACAATCTGCACGGTATAGATCAAGCCTTGCATGATCCAAACCAATATCAGCATGAAATACCAAAATGCACCATTTCCTAAGCGGCTAATCATTTTAAAAAAAGTGGCAATACGGACTGAATGCGAAAAATGATTCAGATAAACACAGCCTTTCAAATCGATTTCTAAAAATTTAATCTTTACATTCTGGAGTTTCACACTGGTGCTCCTTTCTTGTTTTATATCCTGTATTCCTGTTGCTGTACCAGTGAATACAGTGCCTGTTCAAATTGCCGGACTGGATATTGCCAGCCTACTTTTTCGGCTTTTTTACGTGCTTGCGCG
Organism: Acinetobacter sp. AS5; assembly: GCF_048957595.1. Classification (NCBI taxonomy): domain Bacteria; kingdom Pseudomonadati; phylum Pseudomonadota; class Gammaproteobacteria; order Moraxellales; family Moraxellaceae; genus Acinetobacter; species Acinetobacter sp. AS5. The sequence continues at coordinate 21,601 of NZ_JARDAL010000049.1, forward strand.
CCCATCTGCTGTAATCTTTGCAGATCAGGCAGTCCGAGCATATGCTGGATCAAACCCTGTTGATGTCCAAGTCTGCTCAACCATCCCGTTTCACCATGCTGCACATGCAAGTTTGCACAAGCATAATCATAAGCAATCACTGGCAAGCCACTGGCCATCGCTTCCAATACCACATTTCCAAAGGTTTCAACCTGACTGGCAAAACAAAACACATCAGCACTGGCATACGCCGCTGACAGTTTTTCTCCTGTCAAGCTACCGGTAAAAACAATACTACCATCCTGATTCAGTTGTTGAAGTCGAGTGCGATCCGGCCCATCTCCAACCACTACCAAACGTATATCTTGCTGACGAACTTGGCGCAGCACAAAATAGGTTTTGATCAGCACGTCAATTTCCTTTTCAGGAGAAAGCCGTCCGACATACAACATCACCCGGGTCTCGTTTGAAACTCCCCAAGCATAGCGCAAATCTGGTGATCGCCACTTTGGTGAAAATGTATCTGGATCGACGCCTCTGCCCACAACTGCCAAGGGACAAGTTACACCAAACTGATTTAAGGCTTGAGCCGTGCTTCGACTCGGGACACAGGTCAAATCAGTATTATTATGAAACCACTTTAAATAGCCTTGAATTGGCTTCAGTAAAAAAGCCAAATCAAAAAACCGACTAAATTCCTGAAATGATGAATGGAAACCGCTAGAGACTGGAATTTTATGGAATTTTGCAAGCTGCTGAGCTACCAAACCCAAAGGGCCTTCGGTCACAATGTGAATAATATCGGGTGTAAAAGTTTCAACAGCTTGATGGATTTTTAAAAATTGCGGTCTACCAAACTGCAAATTGCTATATTTAGGAATGCAATGCGCTTTAACCAGACATTCACTATGCGGTTTAAAATCGTTACAGGCTTGTCGTTGTTCTGGACGTATTAATAAAATCTTATGCCCCTGTTTTTGTAATCCTTTACAAAGTTGCAATAAAGCATGGGCAACACCATTGATTTCAGGAGGCCAAGTTTCGGTAACGATGGCAATTTTTAAACGGGACCGTGTCAGATCTTCTAGGACTATTTTGTCATGAATGGCCTGTTTACGTTGTTCTTTTAAATCAAACTGGATTTTATGAATAACAGGTCGTTGCTCTAATAATTCTGAGATGGAAATTTGTTGCATCTCGCACCTATTCGCTTATATTTTTCACCCAGTATAGAAAGATCTCATGACTATTTGATGAATTAAAATAACTAAAAAAATCCAAAAATAAACTTCTAAATGATTATTTATATTAAAAAAACAAGTGAATACCAATTATTCCTCACACTAAAAAGATATTCACTTTAAGCAGATCTTCATTTAATTCCCTCAAAGTTTCTGCATATTTGCTTTACTGCACTGATCCCAGATTGGTTTAAAGTCTTTCAGGTCATTTCCTCATTTCTATGAATTAAAAATTAATATCGACAGAAATCCGATCACGATAAGTTCCAGCTGGAACCCCATTAAAAGGATTCTCTTCGAGTTGAACCGAAACGACATATTTCTGTCTCTGTGAAGCTCCCTGATTCACTCTGACTCCCCATAACCCATTATTTGCACCACTCAAATTTAATTTAGTGCGCAATTTATTAGGACCGTTAGATACATAACTTATCCCATTAGAACTCACCAGGTTCTGACTATTAAATAAAATTGAATAGCCAGTATCACATGAAATATTAAATGAAGTGGCAGCCTGACTACGCTGATAGCTAGCTAGACGTAATTCTGGAGTGGTAAAACCATCAATCGAGCAATATTGGGCCATGGCTACTTCACTCATACTGAGTGCGGTAATAAATAAAAAGAGCTTTTTCATTTTTCTACTCCTACTTACATAGAGTTTCCAGAATTTGCTTGTCTGAATTCTGGAATTGGTTTTCATTCAGAATGAATTGAGCCTGGCACTGCTGTCCTCTCTTAGTCTTCACTTTGAGGGTGTAAGTACCTGCTTTAAATAGATATAGGTAAACAATACCTTGACTATCAACAAAAGAAGTTTCTGTACTGAGACCATCTACAAGAACCTCAGAGCCTATAACTAAATTATTTTGTTGTGCATCTTTAATTCTTAGCGCAATACGTTTGGTTTTATAGATAGGAAAATTCAGCTTATATCCACGTTGATCCAGACCAATCATTTTTTTAGAAGAGTGTTCAAAAGTTTCTTCCATCGCTAACTGGTTATGGTCAAAAGAAATATCGTAATGGATATAAGGGATGATGTTATGTATAAACATATAGCCTTGATTATTGGTGCTTCCAGCTAGACTCGCTGAGCGATAGATATCAAGATTTGGATGTTGGTCCACCTCAACCAAAGCAAAAGCATTATCAGCATATTTAGTGAATGCCATTTTACCCCCCAACCAGACCAAGGCACCCTCAAACATAGCCTGTGAATTACGACGATCCTCATACTCATCATGAGAAAGTTGTAAATTACCAATACTGGTTTTCCATAAACCATAAGCATTGTAATTCACTTCTTCTTCAGTGCGATTAACCCCCAAAACATAATCAAAACCATTCTGAGTCATCGTTCTATGACTAAAACTTAAACCCGTTTTATTATCCTCAGTATCGTGATTTAAATAAATTTGACCCTTTTCTTCCCAATCGTAAGATAAGGCGATATTGAAACCATGATCCCCATCATTCCCAAAATCTTTATAAAAGCCAAAATTTGTATATAATTTTTTTGTTAAGCTTTTTGAAGCTCGAATATCAAAAATTTTCTGAGTATCATTACTAAAACCATTTTGATCATAATAAGATTGATAAATATAACTAAGATTTAATCCATCAATGAATCTCAAATTGGAAAAATTAAAATATAGAATATTTGAGGCTTCAATATTAGAGTCATATACATCACCACTTAAATATTGATATTCCTGAGTAAAATATCGACTACTTAAACCAAAGGACCAGTTTCTAAAATCCCGACTTAGAGCTATCGAAGCCGCATATCCTTGTTCATCATTCACTTCTGTCTGGCTAACTGAAAATGCACTATCCATAAGCAAGTATTTACTTATTCCTTGGGTCCATAAAAAATCAAAATTGCTGACATCTTTACTATATAAAAAATCTCCTCCCAAGGTCATTGAAGAAGTTACACCTCGCCGATAAAACAATTTTGTAAAAAACTCCCGATAATCATCATCGACATAATCATAGTTATATCTTAATTTACCCAATGAAATATTATATTCATTCAATTTTGGTTTTAATAATCGATTATTAATATAAACGGGAAAACTCTGGACGGTCCTATTCCCTAAAATATCTTCTACAACAATTTGCGCATCACCCGCCTGATTCAGCATTGCTCCAGCAGGAAGATTATAATTACCGGGGGTCACAGAATCCCGATATAAACGTACCCCATTAATATATAGATCAATTGTTGAGGGTACGCTTGCACTTCCATTTAAAGTCGGCGCATTCCAGTAAACAAAGTCTGGACGATTGGTATAGTTGGTACCAAAGCTTAGCCCCCCAAACCGAAAAGAATTATTTAAACTGCTATAAGGACTTGTCGTATCTCCCAAGGTAAGTCTTGAAAAGATTTTTGGAAATTCAACATCGAGCGTCGTATTGACACGTAAAAATCCTTCTTCAATATCTTCAGGTTCATTACGATATAAAAAAGCATTTTTTAATAACCAATAATCTTTAAATATCCCAATTTCTGAAAATGTATTAAATTCTTGTTCTTCATCATCTTTATTATAAAATAAGCTATAATTAACAAACCCTCCAAAATTCGCTTTCTCGGGATTTTCTACCTCTAATTCATAATGAGTATCTTCAAAATAATTGACTGGAAAATTAATTTTAATGGCTTGTAAACTATAGTCATCTTCAACTGTTACACCTGGTTGATTCAATAAACAGAATTCTTTCTTGACCAAGTGACGGGGGATCCTTTCAATGTGAATTCCGATTCTGGATAAAGCCTCACACTCAATATATCTCTGCCCTCCATCAGAAAAATGAATTGCTTCAGTTTTATAATCTAAGCCATTTACCCATATATTTACGATGAACATTTCTAAATTGTCTTTCTGCACCGTCTGTTGAACATTTTCAGCATTTACATTTGTTAGCCCCATCCCACACGCGATCATTAGAAGAATTTTAGTGACCTTCATAGCATCATCCTTTTACTATTTATTCTTTTTATAAGCATCTTCTAGGCTTTTACAGGAAATTCCAAATATCCCTCATGATCCTCTACTTTTATTTTTAATTTCAAATCTCCATTTTCTTTTAATTCCCCAAGTTCAAATTTAATTTTATTTCCACTCAAAATATATTGAACAAAATCTTTTTTCATGAGTTGATTGTTTTTACTATCCACTACTATTACTTCAGTAATTTTTGCATGAGATTTAGATAAATTATTTACATTTAGATAAGCCAGTTCATTAATTTTTTGCAGATCTATACTTAATTGTGGTGTAACCTGTTTTCCAGCAAAAAAAGGTAGTGAGAAATTAAACAAAAAATTAATCGAAGAATTATCATCAACTGGTGTTACTTCTTTAAAAATGATCCTCCATGATTGCTGTTGCTCTAAATTTAATGGGGGTTGGCTAAACCCGATACGGACAACTTGTTTACTTTCAGGTTTTAGCTCAAATGTTTTTGGATTAAACAATAAAGTATTATCCTCCAATAGAACATCTTCACCTTTTTCATTTTGCTGCCATTTAAATGCACTAATTTCATATATTTTTGAAGTACTTAATCCTGTACTTTCAATATTAACAGTTGTACTTTTCTGTCTTTTAAAATCTTGAATATAGAGTTGGATAGGACTGAATTTTATTCCCGCTGATAAAGAAAAGCTAAACAAAAACAATATAGAAAATCCTATAATTTTTTTAATCATATTTCACTCCCAAACCTAAATATAATTATTATTAATCATAAAAATATTAAAATAGGAGATGTAGTACATCTCCTACTTATTCAAAATGTTATATAAAAAATTTCTTATTATTAGAATCGAACTTCTACGTTATACACACCACGATAAGTACCAGCATCAGCTGCTTCAACCGCACTACCAGCTACTGTAGCTGCCACATCCCAACGATGAGCTTGCCCTTTGGTACTTGACTGAGTGCCATAATAAGTTTTTCCACCACGTGTAGTAGTTACAACTACAGGTACAGAGTTCTCACCATTGCGCAAAGTATTTAGTGGGTTAATATTTAATCGATAAGGGGCATTTGTGCTGACATTAAAGAAGCCTGCATCGCTCCAATTACCTCCCGTGGTTTGTGCAAGTGTTAATCGAGGTGTCTCAACATCTAAATCACAATGTCTTGGAACTTCCAAAACAATGTCAATTTTTCCGTCACATTTGTCTCCACATCCATGTTTGCCTGGTTTATGAGGTTTATTTGGACCCTGTTGTGGAGGACCACCTCTGTTTGCTTCTGCTGCGTAGAGAGCTGTTGAACTAAAACCAAAACCCAGTACGAGTGCTGCCAATGTGGCTTGAGTCATTTTTTTCATATTTTTCTCCATTTCTTTTTTTAAAAGAATATATTTTTCTTTTATTTTTAACGCTTATATCCCAACTCTTAGAATTTAGAGCTATTTTTCTAAGCGCAGACTCATATTAGTGCGATTATTTTAATTAGCGTACAAAGCTTTAATATTCACGATATAGTCGCCTATATTTTTATAAAATCATCTATCTATATATTTATTTGTTTTATAAGCACTTAGACTTATATATAAATTATTACAAATACGATCCATTTAAAATTATAAGCATTTCATACTTTCACCACACTTCATCTAATAGATAAAAATACCCACAAGATATTGATATAATTATTTTTTCAAACCACTCAATTTAAATTGGAAATAAATCTTACAAATGCTTACAATTTCCAGATACTACCCTTTAAAAAAATTATTTTTTTTATTTTTTATTGTTATTTTTACAGCATCATAAAAGTTTAATATTTTTCATCTAGATAAATAATTACAATAAAACAACACAAAGCATATATTAAATCTAGAGTATAAAAATGTGACAAAGTAAATAATTAATTTTACAATATTATTAAGTTTTAATTACTATTAATTTAATTAATCAATAATTTTACTATTTAAAAATTTAATTTCAGAATTAATATTCTAATAAATATTTTTTGATTGAACTTAAGATAAAAACTAGAGAAAAATATTAGACCTCTTTCATAAATCATTTTTTGCTCAGTTCCAAGTTGTAGATTCCAGCGATTAAATTGAATCTCAAACCA
>NZ_JARDAL010000050.1:0-26609 GCF_048957595.1 Acinetobacter sp. AS5
TCAAAGCCTTTGATTTAGTGTTCTTTTATATCAATAATGGATTCGTTTAATGCCAGCATACTTTTTGAAACACCACCTTTGCTTGAATAGAAGAAGAACGAGGAGTTGGCTCAGCTAAATTATAGCTACAAGCTAAATCACTCAATAATGACGTTTAAAAAAGCCTGTAGTTACGGGCTTGTAAAATAAAGTTCTATCTGTAAGGGAAGAGGACTCCACCCCGACAGTCAAGGTGGAGGTGAATTTCACAAAGCTTTAACCCTGCTGACTTTGAATATACTTCTTAATTACATCTAAAGACGCACCACCACAAGCCCTGAAAAATAAGATCGTGATCATAAAACAGGTTTGAGCTTGTCGAAAATGGGCGAGTATGTCAAAAATCTATAGTATAAAAATCATGTACAATCGCACGAGCACCAAATCTTTCTTTTTGATTAATCAACCCCCTATTTAAAAACTTCCCTTCATTTTCATTAGAAATACCAAAGTCAAATATTTTAGCAAATTTTTTACTGTTATTTATTAAAAAATCAATCAGATAATCTAATACTTTTCCCTCTCTGCCCTTATCATTACTCGCCAAATACTGAATATGAACCACTCTCTCAGTTTCAAAAGTAACTGCTGCTGCCACAATATTACCATCAAGACAGCATTTATAAGCTTTTATATTATTAGGAAATCTACTTTTCAATAAATCTATTTCAATTTCATTATGGACAGGTTGTTGGTTATGATGCTCACGTAATACTTCACGAATAACCCCCCAAACAATACTAGGCTGATCTATTTCTTCACAAATAATACCATTTTTTTTGAGCTTCTTAATTGATCTTCTTTTGCTTTCCGAATATGAATATTCTTCCTCTAAATCAATACAAACACTAATATCTCTACGATAAAGGTTGGCATGATTTCTAAATAAAGCATATAAGTCTTCTTGTGCTGGATAATTATGATAAATACTTGGAATACATTTATATATAATTTTTTCAATATTTTTTTCTTTAAAAAAAATCTTTAATTGAGTAAAGAGTTCAAGCATATCAGCAGCATGCATCCCTCTATCAAATAAAAATCCACCAAAGGTTAAACCTTGATGACTATAAAAAATATTATCTTTAATATTTCCAGGTAATAAAGCCATAATTTCATCTTCATCATTTTTAAATATTAAAGAGAAATCTTCGAAACGATCAGAATGATACTCCATGAAATCCCGATTAAACATAAAGTGATAATTTTTACATTTTAATAAAAATTTATTCCATATTATTTTATCTGAATCTTCGTATTTTTTTATTTTAAAGCTTATATTTTCGCCCATTGCAATCTCCTATATAAGTTAAAAATTCTCTACTTATTATTTTTAAGTTAAATTTAATCAAAATTATTTTTATAAAAAAAATATTATTAAATGAATTCTAAACTAATTCATTCCTAATATTTGTAATAATCTATGATTTATATGATCAGCATTAAAATTTTTTTTAGCATATAAAAAGCCTTGATACCCCATTTTATTTACTTGTTCAGGATACTCTATAAAATAAATCATTTTCTTTACTAATGCGTTTACATCCCATTTAGAAATTAGGAAACCTGTAACACCATCTACCACAGTTTCATTACAGCCAGGTACATCAGTAGTAATCACTGGACGCCCAATAGCCATAGCTTCTTGTGTACTGCGAGGTACGCCCTCACGATAATAAGAAGGTAATACAAAAACTGCACTCTCACGTATTCTTTGATTCACATCTTTAACGAAACCAGCGTATTCTATAATTCCTGTTTCTATCAATTGATCTAATTGTGCCTGCTTTAAACCAGTTGGATTTTCAGGATCCAATCCACCTATAATTTTAAATGTTATATCAGGATATTTTTCTTTAACTATTCGAGCAGCTTCTAAATATTCAAATATACCCTTTTCAGCAATTAACCTGGCAATAAAGATAAAAGATAAATTTTTCTCGGTATCCCATTTCGTATAGGCATACTCTTGTAAGTTAAGACCAATTGGTCCTAAGACTTCAATTGCATTATTTTTATGGGGAAGATTATAATGATGTACTAGATCTTTAGGATCATCGCGATTTAAGAAAATAATTTTATCTAAATATGGAAATGCAAGCCGATATAAAGAAATTTGTACAAAGCGTATGAATTTAGTCTTTAAACTTTGACCATGCTTATGAATGGTAAAAGGTGAACCCAAGCCTTCAATCATTCCATAGATATAGGGAACATTTGTCTTATAAGCAGCTAAAGTAGCATAAATAATAGGTTTAGTTGAGTATGAAAAGACTATATCAGGTTGAATTTCTTTTATTTTATTTATAAGCTGAAAAATAGAATATAGATCAGATAATGGGTTCAATCCCCCACGACTAAGTTGATAGGAAATAGGAGTTGCTCCAAGATTTTTAATTATATCTAGCCACTGATCATCATACTCGGAGACAAAAGCATAAACCTGATGACCCTGCTCTAAACATGCAAAAATAAAATCTTTACGAAAATTATAAAGGTTATAAGCAGTAGAACCTATAATAGCAATTTTTTTATTTATCATTATTTTAATCGTCCTATAAGTTCTAATTGTGACGCATAAAAATTTTTATCGTCTTCAGAAACAGTAGTCATCCTACGCTTATTTAAAATTTGCATTAAATTCAAAAAACTTAATATTTCTACAATCATTTTTTTTATTTCAAATTTTAGAACAATCTTATTTTTTTCAAGATCAGATATGACATTGTTATAATACTTTTTAATCACTTCAATTTGAGTATTATATCCACGTATCATTTTTTCTTTTTTTACATTTTCCACTTCTCTATAAAAATATAAGGGTTCTTGCATCACCACATAATTAAAATCATTTTTTATAGCTGCTGATAACCATAATTCATAATCTTCAGCTAGGCAGTTATTTTCCTGATAAGGATTTCTTTGACACCATGTCTTACGTGCAAGCAATGAAGGATGTAATAAGTTGGTCAGGCCTTGCAAAATTTCTTTGGGTTGCATTTGATGATTAGAATAAATTCTTTTCCCTAAAATTTCATTTTTATTTCCAATCGAATACAAGCTGGTTACCACTAAATCAATCTCTGGATTTTCATTTAAGACTTTTATCTGTTTTTCAAGCCGATCTACTGCCATTAGATCATCAGCATCCATACGTGCAATAATGTCATATTGTGCTTCATTAATAATCTGATTTAAGCGATAAGGTAATCTTCTATTGAAGCCATCAGAAATGATACGGATTCGAGGATCAACAAATGATCGGGCTATCTCTAAAGACCGGTCTGTTGATCCATCATCTACCAGTATGAGTTCCCAGTTTTGAAAAGTTTGGGCCAGAACCGATTTAATCGCATCTTCTAAATATTTTTCAGCATTAAAAAATGGAATTCCTATAGAAATATACATATTTATTCTTCCTTATTATTATTTGAAAATATTAAAAAAGCTGCCAATAAAAACCAAAAAATAAGCGTTCTTGCACTATAGGTGGTAAACCCATATAACATTGGCCCTAAGAGTATCATCTTGTTTGAAAGTGATAATTTCTTAAATATTTGGTATAAAAATATTAAAAATAAGGATATTCCTATAATTCCATAATAAAACAAGATACCTAACCAAGTTGAATGAATTTCATTTCCGGTAGGGTTATATAACCAGTGAGCACCTTGTCCAGCCCCAAAAATTAAATATTGAGGATAATCTAAAAAACTAAAAAGACCACGTCCTTCTACCTGACTGTCTCTTTGATCTAACCCTTCTATAAAGCGTAGTGCAATGCTATCAAAAACCCCCAAGCTATATAAAAAGTAGTTTAAGCTTCCAAAAAACGCTAATGTTCCAATGAATACAAATATTCTTTTATTCAAGTCCCCTTTTTGACTAAATATAAGTCCCAGAGTTAACATTAAAAAACCAACTGAAGCAGATCTTGACATGGTCAATAAAATCAAGAATAAAGCTAAAAAATAGACGGTTATTTTTTTAAAACCGTTTCCTGAAATATACAGATAAATTGCGCAGCTACTCAGCACCCAAAATGCCATCTGGTTAGGATCATTAAAAAGACCATTGTATCGAGGTTCAAAATCATAACGACCTAAGTTACTTGCCCAGATAATAATTTCAATAATATAGGAAAAAGGAATAAGGAATAATAATTTTTCATAGAAAAAGTTGATCTGGACCTGATTTAAATTCATCATTAATAGAAAAAACAACAAATTAAATATCCAGTAAACAGTCGACATCATATAACTTGAATCTAGAACAATTAAATACCAAGCAAAATTTACACAAATTGCATAAGCAACGAATAATAAAATTATATTTGAATACTCAATATTTATTTTAGAGCTTTTGCTAAATAGCAATAAAATGGCACCCATAATAAAAATATGGCTGAATTGTGGAACTCCACTTGACCAAAAATAAAACTGAGATAAAAAAAATGAAAATAGTATAAGATATATAATTGACTTATCTCTTATATTAGTATTACTTAAAAAAATAATGTTATTTTTTAAATTAGTTTCATTTAAAATAATCATTATCCATTCCTTTTTTATTGTCTTTTGCTCGACAGAAAAGCAAAAGAACCGATTAATATTTTATATTATTAATTTAATTATTTTCTTATTTAATATATTTTAAAATGGTATTCTCTAACAAAATCAATAATATTTATCAAACTTATTTATATTAAAAATCTTTTTTAATAAGTAACCAGTAAAAAAATCTGAAAAAATCATATGTTAAAATTTCAGATGGATATTCTCTCAAAATGCTTAGCATTTTTTCTAATGATTGCTTTTTGGAAAACAACCCCAACTCAAATGCATTTATCCATAAAACTCTTTTTTTTGCTTTATTAAATAGAATATGATTTTGGTATTCATTTAAAATCATCATTCTCGAATCATGCATAAGAGACGTCTGTTTATGCATATTATTATCATGTAGCCTGTATTTAGCAAAAATAACTGGAAGATAACATAACTCCCCCTCCTGTGCTAAAAGTAACCACATATACCAGTCTTCGATTTTTACCTTAGCATCATAGCCGCCAATTTTTTTCAAAGCTTCTAATCGAATCAGTTGCGTAGTCGCTGGCAACTCATGTTCTAATAATAAAATTTTTTCAAAATTATAACTTTGTCTTTTTTTAATTCTATTTTTGACAAGATTAGAATCATTATCAATAACTGCCACTCCTCCAAATACTGCGATAAAATTTTTGTTCTGGTTTAAAAATTCGGATTGTATTTTTATTTTATCTTTTAAGATTATATCATCTGAAGCCAGAGAAGAAAAATATTCTCCCTGTGTCCATTCTAATGCTTCATTCAAGGTTGCACTCAAGCCCTGATTGGGTCGATGTCTAAACTCAAATCGGGTAAATCGTTTTTCACAGAGCGGAATCAGTTCTTGGATTTTTTCTACTGAAGAATCTGTAGATCCATCATCAATGACAATTAACTCAATATTCTGATACGACTGGTCAATGACACTCTGGATACTGTCACACACAAATCTCTCATGATTATAACTTGGTATAATGATAGAAATTAAAGGGTGTTCAATTTTCATATTATATCTCTTTTTATTCTAATGGTTTAAATATAAATAAACTGATGACTATCCAATACATCCCGTAATTTACCAGGTAAGCAATCGAAACCCCTTCAAATCCAAAAACTTGGGTACATACATAGCTCAAAACTAGAAGGGATAAAGTAAATATAATTTCTGTAGAGATATACAGTTTGGTCATGGCTTTGCTTAACATTAAATAACCTAGTATCCAGCTCCCTATCTTTAATGCATCGCCCATCATTTGCCAAAAGAACAGGCTTTGCATAGGTGCGAAGGAGGGACTGAACAATACATTGATAATCCAATCACGTAACACAAAAACAATTATGCCTCCTGCCACAGCCATTGGAAGAAGGAACTTATAGCCTAAATAGACTTCTTTCTTAATTTCTTCAAGCATCTTGAGCTCTGATAGGCGCGGCAAGTAATAGACCCCCAATATTGTGGTAACCAGCATCAGGTATACGGTACTTAGACGGATCATCGCTTCCCAGTATCCTGCATATGCCACGCCAAACTCCTGGCTTAAATAGGCACGAATCAACATTTGCGATAAAGGCACGCAGATCGCACTTACCAATGCCATCCAAACAAAAGAACTAAATTTTTTAGTAATTTCGAAGTCTATTTTTCCAAAAAGAGACGAAAATTTAAACCAGTCCGCTCTACAACACAGAAATAACGTGGCTATAAATGCAATAGACTGATAAATGGATAATGCAATCAAGGCACCATATAAATGTAGTTTTATGGCTAAAATACTTGTAATAATAAGAGCAAATAAACTGCCTGAAATATTAGCAATGACCAATTTTAATATTTCTTTTTTGCCATTTAATATGGCTAAAAATAATGTATTAAAATTAAAAAATATTAAAAATACTGCAAACCATACGAAAACATTTTGATATTCAAGGGTATGAAATATATAAAGTGATAGCTGGTTTTGGAAAATTAAAATTAATATTGCAAAAATCAGGCTGAATAGAAAAACAAGACTGCCTGCTGTTTTCCAGATTGCACGTTGTTTGTTTTGATCTTCATGATACTCGGCCGTATATTTAATGACGGCAGTATTAATTGCGCTACCTGCAAAAGTTGTTACCATTTGAATAAAATTTTGGAATTGTCCTAAAGCGGCATATCCAGTCGGTCCCAGATATACAGCCAAAATTTTATTTAGTACAAATAGGGTTAGGGTCTTAATCAGCACCGCCACACCATTGAGTACGCTGGTCGTAAGTAAATTCATCTATATTTGAAAACCATTACATAACTGAACAATTTGCTTTGCTTCATCCATAGATAAAGTAGGTCCGATCGGTAAGCTCAAGACCTCGGCATGAATTTGTTCTGAAATTGGTAAACTTAAGTCATTCCACTCTTTATAAGCTTGTTGTTTATGCGGTGGAATCGGGTAATGAATCAGTGTCTGTACCCCATGGTCTGCCAGATATTTTTGTAATTCTTCCCGATGTCGGGTTCGGATGACAAACAAATGCCAAACATGCTGGGTATAAGTTTCCGCGTCTATATTTATGAGTGGAAGATCAATGGCTGGATTTTGAATTTCTTTTAAATAGAGATCTGCAATCTGACGGCGATATTGGTTCTCTCGGTCCAAAAATTTCAGTTTTACGTTCAGAATTGCCGCCTGAATTTCATCAAGACGACTATTTACTCCAAGCATCAGGTTTTTATATTTTTCATGCGAACCATAATTACGTATCGCCTTCAGCATATTGGCTAACTCGGCATCATTGGTGGTAATCGCGCCCCCATCTCCTAATGCCCCCAAGTTTTTACCTGGATAAAAACTGAAGCCTGAGGCATCTCCCCAATTACCTGCTTTTTTACCATCTATTTCAGCACCATGTGCTTGTGCTGAATCCTCTAGGACCAGTAAATTATATTTCTTGGCAATCACCATAATTTCTGGCATTGCAGCAAGCTGTCCATATAAATGAACGGGTAAAATCGCCTTTGTTTTGGTAGTAATAGCTGCTTCAATTTTTTTAGTATCAATATTTAAAGTATTAAGATCTGGTTCGACCAACACCGGTTTTAGATTATTTTGTGAAATAGCCAAAATACTCGCAATATAAGTATTTGAAGGCACAATGACTTCATCTCCTTCATTTAGCTTACCCAATTCTTTCCATGCACGCAGGGTCAGAATAAGAGCATCCAAACCATTGGCAACCCCTATGGCATACTGCGTTCCACAATAATGCGCAAAATGCCTTTCAAAATCGTCTACCTGTTTGCCACATATATACCAGCCAGAATCAACTACCTGTGTACAAGCTACGATAAGTTTATCAAGATATTGAGCATTTATCGCTTTTAGGTCAAGAAAAGGAATCATTCTTATCAATCTCATAAAAAATCAAAAAATTAGGGAATATAACTCTAAAATAAGAGCTTATTTTCAAATAGTTGTTCGTATATTCAATGTGCTACTTCTATATTTATTGATATAAAAAATTAGTTCTACTATATTTATTAATTTTTAATTATTTTTTAAATATCATTCCACAAAAAATACATTGAAAATTAATAATTCTTGTGTTTTTATCATATTATATATTTAATTATTTACTGTTAAATTTATAATTGGTTTATTTACCTCTTTTAAAAAATCCTGATAATTTCGAATATAATCATTTTCATCATAATAATTATTTGCTAATACTAATAGCACACAATCTTCAGAAAAATCATGAATTTCTCTCCATATCAAAGATTCTATATATAATCCTTTTAAAGGAGAATTCAAAATAATTTCATCTTTAATACACCCATTATCCAATATAAATCGACAGCTACCTTTTATACATATAGCTATTTGTTTCAAAGCAATATGGGCATGAAAACCACGAGCTTTATTCAAAGTACTAAAAATATAATAAAGACGTTTAACTTTAAATGGAATAGATTGATTTGATTCAATTGCAACTAATCCACCTCGTTCATCACCTAAATTAGGTAAATCAATTAATTTAACTAAACTCATTATTATTTCCCCACTAAAGAAATCAGATATTGTCCATAGCCATTTTTATTCATTGTTTGACCAATCGCTAAAACTTCCTCTCTGCTCAGCCAGCCATTATTCAATGCAATTTCTTCCAAGCAGGCCACTTTATAACCCTGACGTTTTTCAATAGTTTCTACAAATTGAGCAGCCTCAAGCAGACTGCCCTGTGTACCTGTATCTAACCAGGCAAATCCACGCCCCAACAATTCAACATTTAAATCACCACGCTCCAGATATGCCTGGTTAATCGAGGTAATTTCAAGCTCGCCCCGTTCGGATGGTTGAACCTGTTTGGCAATCTGAATGACATCATTGTCATAAAAATACAGACCCGTTACAGCGAAGTTAGATTTAGGATGTTTCGGTTTTTCTTCAATTGAAATCACACGTTGCTGTTCATCAAATTCCACCACACCAAAGCGTTCAGGATCTTTCACCTGATAACCAAATACCGTTGCTCCTTTTTGCCGTGCTGCAGCCTGGCGTAGCATAGGGGTAAAACCTTGCCCGTAGAAAATATTATCGCCCAGCACCAGACATACATTGCTTTGGCCAATAAATTTTTCGCCCAGGATAAAGGCTTGTGCCAAACCATCAGGGCGAGGCTGAATTACATAACTCAGCTCCATGCCAAACTGTGAACCATCTCCTAATAAACGCTTAAATCCCTCAATATCCTCTGGCGTACTAATGACAAGAGCTTCATTGATACCGGCCAACATCAGGACAGATAATGGGTAATAAACCATCGGTTTGTCATAAATCGGAAGTAGCTGTTTCGAGATGCCTTTGGTAATCGGATGCAAACGTGTTCCCGAACCACCGGCTAAAATAATCCCTTTGGTTGTGCTAGCCATTAGACTGCCTCCCCTAAACGTTCACGCTGATAAGAACCATCCTGCACGCGACGACACCATTGCAGATTATCCAGATACCACTGCACAGTTTTACGGATACCGGTCTCGAATGATTCCTGTGGCTTCCACCCCAGTTCCCGCTCAATTTTTGAAGCATCAATGGCATAGCGTAAATCATGTCCAGGCCGATCCTTAACAAAGGTGATTAAGCTTTCATAACTTTGCCCATTCAACAGCGGTTTTAATTCATCTAAAATCTGACAAATGGTTTTAACCACGTCTATATTTTGTTTTTCATTCCATCCACCAATATTATAGGTTTCACCCACAACACCCTGAGTCGCAACTTGATATAAAGCACGAGCATGGTCTTCAACATAAAGCCAGTCACGAATCTGCTGACCATCCCCATAGACCGGTAATGGTCTAACTTCCAAAGCATTTAAGATCATCAAAGGAATCAGTTTTTCAGGAAAATGATAAGGTCCATAATTATTCGAACAGTTCGTGACAACCACCGGTAAACCATAGGTTCTATACCAGGCCCGAACTAAATGATCTGAACTGGCTTTACTTGCCGAATAGGGCGAACTTGGTAAATAAGGGGTGGTTTCAGTGAATAGATCAGTTGTGTCTTCTAAGTCGCCATATACTTCATCTGTTGAAATATGGTGGAATTTGAATCTGGATTTTTTAATTTCAGCCAAATTTTGCCAATACTTTCGTGCAACCTCTAATAAGGTATAGGTACCGACGATATTTGTACTGATAAATTCAGCCGGTCCATCGATCGAACGGTCCACATGAGACTCTGCCGCCAAATGCATGACCACATCTGGCTCAAAGGCTGAGAATAATCGCGCTAAAGATACATGATCACAAATATCAGTTTGAGTAAATTGATAACGAGGGTGATCCAATACAGAAACTAATGACTCCAAGTTACCTGCATAAGTTAACTTATCAACATTTAAAACATGATGTTCGGTCTCTTTAATGATATGCCGGATAACAGCAGATCCAATAAAACCAGCCCCACCGGTCACCAATATTTTCATCACCATTTTTAGTGTCCTTTAATATTTTTATTTTACTTTTCACAAATTATTTTTAATGTATTACTGCTTTCTGGGCATATCTATTTTTATTGATTTGTTCATAAGATATATTAATTCTATTACACAAGCCACTTACAAAAAAAGCCGATACTTAAATGTAGTTACATTTTATGGATCTATTTTAGTTTTTAAAAATATTTTTACTCTATATTGATCTTAATCCTTTACACACCTTTCAGCTAATATTGTCCCAATATTCATCATTTTTTTTATTCCAATACTTTAATTAACAATGTTTTATTTTAACTTTTGCAAGGTATAATTATTTTATAAATTATTAAACTAATACTTGAATTAGATGAAAATCAACAATCTAAGAAACCTTTAGATCAGATAAAAATTATATGAAAATACTTTCCTCGATTAATTTATATCGTTATAGCTCCTTTCATAAGATTTAACTCATCTATTAAAAAATAACAATTAGAAACAATTAATATTCTTTATAACGTTAAAAAATTTTCTATATCTCTATCGCTTGTTCAATCAAGCTTTCACGTCTATTTTATTCCATCTTTTTGCAAAGTCTTAACCTGGCGTTATTTAATTGGGTCAAAAATAGCTATAGACAAGGTATGTGATCTATTATATTTTTTAGATGTTAATCACATAAATCGAATTAAAAAATTAATAATTATTAATAAATACCAATTCTGAATATATAAAAATAAAGGGGTTTCAAGTGAACCATAGACACCTTTTAGGTATTTTTACCTTAAGCCTATCTCTAGTTGGATGTGCAGCAATATCCGGCTTTCAAACCTATAATTTACCGAAAGAAGGCATCTATCAAACTGAGCTAGGAACGCCTGTCAATCTGGTGCAATTGAATCAGCAAACCCTACCTGTCGTACAGTCGGCTCAAACGAATAATCTCAATCATTATGCAACTTTATTTCAGACCGAGGTGCAGGATTATCGCTTGAATCCAGGTGATATCTTATCTTTTCAACTATGGGCTTACCCTGAAATCAGTGCAGCCCCTACGGCCAGCGATAATAACAACGGCTATCAAATTGATCGAAATGGTTATATCCACTTCCCATTCATTGGACGCTATAAAGCAGCAGGAAAAACTCTTCCGCAAGTGAATCAGGAAGTACGACGCCTATTAACACCTTATTTAAACCGTCCGGATGTAGTGGTACGCGTGATTTCATATCAAGGGCAACGCTATTCTGTGGTTGGCAATGTGAAATCGGCAGGACAATTTTACCTGTCTGACCAACCAGTAAGTGTTTATACGGCGCTCGGTTTGGCGGGTGGTATAAATGAGCAAGGTGACTCTACTTCAATTCAACTTGTGCGTCAGGGTGTAACCTATGACCTGAATACCATTGCACTGGAAAAGGCTGGATATTCCTTGCATAAGCTATTGATTCAACCGAATGACACTCTTTATATCAGTCCTCGTGAAAATCAGAAGATCTATGTCATGGGTGAGGCCAGTGCCAATAAGCCCTTACCACTACGTGACCAAGGTATGACTCTCGCTGATGTATTGGGGGAAAGTGAAGGCATTAACCCCTATTCCGCGAATTCTAGCCGGATTTATGTCTTACGTGGCAATCCAGACAATCAGATGACTGAAATATATCACTTAAGTCTAAAAAATCTTGGAGATTTTGGCCTGGCGAAACAGTTCAAAATGCGTAGCAATGATATTGTCTATGTTGATGCCACAGGTCTGACCCGTTGGGAACGCGTTGTTAGCCAGATTCTTCCATTTTCATATGTCGCTGATTCGGCTATACGATAGGTAATTTAGCTATAGTACTAGGTGCTTAATACTGAATATGAAACAGACACAATAAGAACTGTCTTCTTCTGATCATTATTAAAATATCTGGCCTTATGCGGGTTAGATATTTCAAGAAAGGACAATAAAACCAAAATATGTAGGATTCTTTCTCACAAAAGCAGCAAGTCTTTGATTATTTTTCATAATTTTATTTAAGAATATATCATCGACTGGAAAAATCACTTTTAAACTTTTAGATAGTAAAATTATGAACAAAAATAACAATACCGAAAATATGATTGACCTAAAAGGGGTGTTCTTTTCCTTGCTCTCGCAATGGAAGCTCATCCTCTTATGTGGTTTGCTTAGCCTGATGGCAGTGTTGCTGTACATGCGTACCGCAGCCATTAACTATAAGGTGGATGCAATCGTTCAGGTCGAAGAAAATAGAGGGGCATCAGCTGCCTTATTAGGCAGCTTGTCAAGTATTATTAGTCAGATGTCTTCATCAAATGCTGAGATTGAGGTTTTAAAATCACGCACGATTCTTGAATCAGTGATTGATCGTTTAAATCTGGATCTCCATATTGCGAGCACTGAAGACTCTTTTATCAATCGTCTCATTTACGGCAGAAATTCCCAAACCGAATATCAACCCGAAATTGTACGCTTTAAAGAAGGTCAAAAAAGCTTTGATATCCGTCAGTTTGAAGTTCCCGTAGCGTACCAGGATAAAAATCTCCTGCTGAAGTTTCAACCACAGAGCTTTAGCTTGATCAATCCAGCTACAGAGGAAATTGTCTTTCAAGGGCCACTTAACCAAGCTGTTCAAGGCAAAGCTGCACAGGGAGATTGGAAAGTTGCCATCTTTACTCAGGATAAGCTAGATAACAGCTATCGGGTACAAAAACTCTCATTACCAACAGCGATTGATTCTATTCTTGCCAATTATTCAGTGACAGAAAAAGGCGAACTGAGTGGAGTTCTGCAGCTTCGCTATCAGGGTCAAGATAAACAGCATATCACTAAGGTCCTGAACACGATTTTAGCGACTTATAGCCAGCACAATATTACGCGACGTTCAACAGAAACAGCGCAGACCCTGGCGTTTCTGGATGAACAATTACCAGATTTAAAGAAACAGCTTGATAATGCAGAATTTGCCTTTAACCAGTTCCGTCAACGGCATAATACAGTTGATATCGCTAAAGAATCTGAATTGTATTTAAATCAGAGCGTCACCTTAGAAACGCAAAAAGTCTTACTTGAACAGAGACAGGCAGAAATAGCTGCCAAATATGCAGCACTACATCCAGCCATGCGAGAAATTACTGCTCAACTTCGTGTGATCAATGGCAAGATTCGTGAACTGAATACAACACTCAAAAATATTCCAGAGATACAACGCCAGTATTTGCAACTGTCACGCGAAGTCGAAGTCAAACAGCAGCTGTATACCAACCTGGTGAATTCCTACCAACAACTGCGTGTTGCCAAAGCGGGTGAAATTGGCAATGTACATATCATTGATACCGCACTTGAACCCATTGACCAAGTGCAACAGAAAACACCACTGATTCTGTTGCTCGCCTTTTGGTTCGGTATTTTTGTGGGACTCTTGGTGGCATTATTCCGCAATATGCTGCGTTCTGGTGTGAAAGATAGCAGTCAAATAGAATATCAACTAGAGCTTCCAGTATATGCGAATATTGCCCATTCTCCGAGTCAGAAACCTGGGCTAAAACTACTCAAAAAGAAAAAGATTCCTTTTGTATTAGCCCTTAAACATAGCGATGATATCGCGATCGAAAGCTTGCGAAGCATACGTACAGCGAGTCATTTCGCCCTAAGCCAAGCCAAGAACAACATCATCATGATTTCAGGTCCAGCACCAAAAGTCGGGAAATCATTTGTTTCCAGCAACCTGGCAGTCATCATGGCGGAAAAAAACAAACGCGTATTGGTGATTGATGCAGACTTACGTCGTGGTCATATCCACAAATATTTTGATCTGGATAATCAACATGGATTAACTGAATACCTGAATGAGCAGATCACATTAGAACAGGTGGTACAAAACACCAATCTTCCGAACTTAAATGTAATCACCTGTGGTGAAAGTTCAGCAAACCCTTCTGAGCTTCTTAATTCAGTACGCTTCAAGGAATTACTACAATCTCTGATTCCGCACTATGACCATATCATTATTGATACACCACCTGTATTGGCTGTT
This sequence comes from Acinetobacter sp. AS5, assembly GCF_048957595.1. NCBI lineage: Bacteria > Pseudomonadati > Pseudomonadota > Gammaproteobacteria > Moraxellales > Moraxellaceae > Acinetobacter > Acinetobacter sp. AS5. The sequence goes on from NZ_JARDAL010000050.1 coordinate 14,627, forward strand.
ACGGATGCGATTATAGTATCTCGATATGTTGGACTCAATTTAGTCGTGGCGCGCTATGCAAAAACACAAATGAAGGAGCTGGAGCTTACATTAAACCGCTTTAAACAGGCCGGTAGTATCGTAAATGGCTTTATCCTGAATGATATTCAGCGTTCAGCCGGGGGGAGCTATAGTTATGATTACATTTATAGTTATAAGTCTAGAGAACAAAATAGCTGATCCCATTGAGATAAAAAAACCAGCTATTGCTGGTTTTTTTTATCTCTTTAAACTTCAACACAACTGCGATGTCCGCTTGCTAAAAAACCACCCATTCTGCAAGATTTCTCAAAATTTTCTGCTAAGATGGAATGAACCTCAACGATAACATTAGATTGGAATAATACATGAGTAAGGCCTTACCGATTGCTGTCGCTGTTCTTTTAGGCGGTGCCGCGCTAGTACCTGTTTACTATGCAACTCAAAACCCAGCTGCTCAAACCACAAAAGCATCTAAAGATGCCTCTGCTGTTTCTAAAATTAGCTATGCACTCGGTTATGAAGTCGCTCATCAAACTCCACCTGAGCTGGATATTAACAGCTTTGTGACAGGCGTTCGCGAAGGTCATGCCCGTACTGCCCCTGCTTATACTGAAGAAGAATTACAAGCAGCTTATGAGCAGTTCCAAAAAGAAATGCAGCAGAAGCAAGTCGACAGTGCCAAGCAGGCTCAAACCTCAAGTGATACTTTTCTGGCTGAAAATTCCAAAAAAGCTGGGGTAAAAACTACAGCATCTGGCTTGCAATATTTAGTGACCAAAGAAGGTACAGGCAAACAGCCGGCAGCAACTTCAATTGTAAAAGTACATTACACAGGGAAACTGGTTGATGGTACCGTGTTTGACAGTTCGGTTGAACGTGGCGAGCCGATTGAGTTCCCACTCAATCAGGTGATTCCAGGCTGGACCGAAGGTCTGCAACTGATAAAAGAAGGCGGTAAAGCAACCCTGTATATCCCATCTAAACTCGGTTATGGTGAACAGGGCGTACCAGGAACTATTCCTCCTAACAGCACTTTGATTTTTGATGTGGAACTGATCGAAGTCAAATAATCCACGAATAAGGAGAGCATTGTGCTCTCCTTTATTTTGAGAAATGATAATGAAAATACAAATAAGCTTGCTGGTTTTACTGCTAAGTTCTGGCAGTCTTTTTGCCAAAGACATCACCACTAAAAGTTCTGAAGCAGAACAGGTGGGTTACAGCTTTGGTTATCTGATGGGAAAAAGTAATGCAGACTCTTTACAAGGTATTGATCTAGATGCCTTCAGTGCCGGGTTAAAAGCGGCAGCTGCTGGAAAACAGGCAACTTTAAGTGATGAAGAGATGGCGCAGGTCTTGACCCAGTTTAAACGTCAAAGTGAAGCCAAAGAGCTGATTGAATTAAAACGAAAAGCTGAAAAAAATGCCAAAATCGGCCAAGCTTTCCTGACTGAAAATGCAAAAAAACCGGGGATAAAAACCACCAAATCAGGTTTACAATATCAGATTCTTCAGGAAGGTAAAGGTAAATCGCCGAGCGCAAATAGTAATGTCCGCGTACATTATGAAGGCCGTTTGATCGATGGTACGGTTTTTGATAGCTCGATTGCCCGTAATCATCCCGTGGTATTTCGTACCACCCAGGTCATTACCGGCTGGACCGAAGGTTTACAGCTGATGAAAGAAGGTGCCAAATATCGTTTCTTTATTCCGGCCGAACTGGCCTATGGACAGATTGGTTCAGGGGATGTAATTGAACCGAACAGTACTTTAATTTTTGATGTGGAATTACTGGAAATTATTAAATAATAAGTCCTATTTTTCCAGATCTAACATCGGAGAGGTTTTATATTTGCCTCTCTTTTTTTATGGGCTTAAGTATCCGTAAATCGCAGGTTTTCATGTCACATTCCTATCAGTTTTGCTATGTTATGTTTTAATCAAGCAATTCAACAACAATAGAGGATGTCAGCATGGCAGCAATCAAGACCCGCGAAATTCATTATACTACGCAGGATGGCAGCCCATTAATTGGTTATTTTGCCGTCCCAGAGACAGATACCCTTGTTGCCGGTGTACTGGTCGCGCCAGAATGGTGGGGCCGGAATGAATATACTGAACAACGTGCCCGTGAACTTGCAGAACATGGCTATGCGGCCTTGGCCATGGACATGTATGGGGATAAAAAAGTTACAACCAATTCTGATCAGGCTTATCAGTGGATGATGCAAACTTTTGAAGATCCTGACACTATCGTTAATCGTGCAACAGCAGCCTTGAATACTTTGGCAGCACAGGATGAAGTCAATGCTGAGAAGCTTGCAGCGATTGGTTTCTGCTACGGTGGCAAAGTCGTACTAGATTTGGCCCGTTCTAATGCACCTTTAAAAGCTGTGGCCACTTTCCATGCCACTCTGTCGCCAAAAGCACCGGCTCAAGAAGGTCAGGTACAGGCGGAAATCCTGGTGCTACATGGTGAACTAGACAGCATGGTGACCCTGGATGATGTCGCCAGTTTCCGTGAGGAAATGTATGCCGCCAAGGTCGAGCATGAAGTGATTGTTTTTGAAAATGCCAAACATGGCTTTAGCAACCCGCTTGCGGATGAACGGGCCAAGGCCAATGGTGTGGATCTTGGTTACAATGCAGAAGCGGAACGAAAAAGCCTGGCAGCGATGTATGCCTTGCTAGACCGTCATTTGGCATAAATAGAAACAACTATCCGGCTTGTTCACAGGCTGAATATTTTAGATACTTCATGAAGAGAAGAAGATAAATCCTACCAGAGGAGAATGTGTATGATGGCTGAAACCAACTGCCCCTACTGCAATTTTGACGAATATGATGTCATTGCCAAAAATGATTATGGTGTGGTGTTGCCTGAACCGAATTCATTGTCCGAAGGTCACTGTGTGATCATTCCATTGCGGCATGTGGCCTCGTTTTTCGAAGTGACCGATAAAGAACGTAAAAGTTTGATGTCTTTACTGGAACAGGCACGCAATGAACTGCAATTACGTTACCAGCCTGCCGGTTTTCATGTCGGCTTTATTGATGGTGAAGTTTTTCAGGAAAAGGTAGAACATCTGCATATTCATATTATTCCGCGTTATGCAGGCAAGACCTTGAAGCTGGATGAGCGCTGGGGAATTAACGATTAACCGGATTCTTTATCAAAAATAAATGCTCTCCGGAGCATTTATTTTTATGAAAGCCAAGTTCTATCAAGCTCGATGAACATCTACGTTTTTATCCCACTTTTCACATTCCCACCCTGCTGATTCCGCTATACTAGTTGCTGCTTATTCGGTTGCTATGTGTTCATGTTTGTATTTTCAGATGCCCTGTTAGAATGGTTTGATGTGCATGGTCGTCATGACTTGCCCTGGCAGGTGACAGATGATCCCTATAAAGTCTGGGTCTCTGAAATCATGTTGCAGCAAACCCAGGTCAAAACTGTACTGCAATATTTCGAACGATTTATCCAGCGTTTTCCGACTGTTCAGGACTTGGGTCAAGCCTCATGGGATGAGGTCGCACCCTACTGGGCCGGTCTCGGCTATTATGCCCGCGCCCGCAATCTGCATAAAGCTGCCGGCATCGTGACAGCACAGCAGCAGTTCCCTCAAACCCTGGAAGAATGGATGGCTTTGCCCGGCATTGGCCGTTCTACCGCGGGCGCCCTGATGTCACTGGGTTTACGTCAATATGGCGTAATCATGGATGGTAACGTTAAACGGGTACTGTCACGTTTCTTTGCCATTGAAGATGATCTCTCCAAACAAGTGCATGAGCGTGCTCTCTGGCAACTGGCGGAACAGCTCTGTCCTATCGAGCGCAATCATGACTATACCCAGGCGATTATGGATTTGGGTGCAACTGTATGTACCCCGAAAAAGCCTTTATGTCTGTATTGTCCGATGCAGCAGCATTGCAAGGCTCATCAGCAAGGACTGGAAAATGAATTACCTTTTAAGAAGGCCAAAAAACCGGTTCCAGTACGATCTGCACAGGTCTTGCTGATCCAGTCCGGTACAGACTGGCTTTGGCAACAACGTCCCAATAGCGGTCTTTGGGGCGGTCTCTGGTGTCTGCCGATTATTGAAAATGCATATGAATTTGAACAGCAATGCCAGCAGCTGGGCCTGAAAAATATCGTCAAAAAAACCCAGATTAGCCACAGTTTTACCCATTTTACCTGGCACCTTGAAGCGATTGTTTTTGCGGTCGATCAAGATCAGCAGGAACATCTGGCGATTGAACTGGAGGCCAGCTGGATGAGTCCAGATACGGCAATTAATTCCGGCGTTCCCACCGCGATGAAAAAATTGATCTCTGCAGTCAATGTATGACATAGTCAGAATAAAGCAAAAAGACAGAACAGCTCATAGAGCATTGCCAATATTTAAGGATGAATAGCGTGCGCCAATACCTTGCTTTCACTTGGGTTGCTTTAATCACTGTGCTGCTGGCCGCTTGTAGTAGTACGCCAAAACAGTCCCCTTCTGCACAGCTCAATCCCATCCTCGTGCAAAAACTGCAAAATAAGCGTATGCCCTCTTCTCTGCCAATCCCGGTGGCACGCGTACAGGCACGTGAATTAACAGATACCTGGGGCGCTTCGCGCAGTCGCGGACGTCTGCATGAAGGCATTGATATCATGGCTCCACGTGGAACCAAAGTTTTTAGCGCGACTGAGGGTTTGATTGCGGATTTACGTAATAACAATTTGGGTGGTAAAGTAGTCTGGATTCTGGGTTCAGGTGGCTCTTGGCATTATTATGCGCATCTGGACGGACATAAGCGCGGTTTAAAAGTGGGTGACTATGTCAAAAAAGGCCAGCTGATCGGTTATGTCGGCAATAGCGGTAATGCCCGGCATACTGCTCCTCATCTGCATTATGGAATCTATTTACAGGGCAAGGGCCGCGGTGTGGTCAACCCTTATCCCTATTTTCGTTAATTTTAGGATATTTACATGTCAGAAGCGTTGATCAATCGTCTGGTGGAATTTGCTGAATCAGGCAATCAACAAAAAATTGTATTGAATGGTCAAACTTACCAGGGCTGGGTGATGGAAATTACCGAGGATGCGCTTCTGATCAGTACCGGTTATGCTGACAAGGCCGGTAAAGATATGTGGATTCAATTTAGCGATCTGGATCAAGCTGAATTGTCTTACTGGGATAACCAGCAAGATCAATGGACTGTTTTTAAATTATAAAAGCATAAAAACAAGGGGCATCACATGACTGTGCAACGCTGTGGCTGGTGCTCCGATGATCCATTGTATATCGCCTACCATGATCAGGAATGGGGACAGGCACTGCTGGATGAAAATCGCCTGTTTGAAATGCTATGTCTGGAAGGACAGCAGGCTGGTCTGGCCTGGATTACCGTTCTCAGAAAACGTGAAGCTTATCGTGAACATTTTTTTCAATATTCGATTGAATCTATCGCCTCACTTACAGATCAACAACTCCAACTGAAACTCGAAGATGCTAGCCTGATACGGCATCGTGGCAAACTCAATGCCATTCGGGAAAATGCCCAAGCCTGGCTGAAACTAAAACAGCAAGGCATCAATCCGGTGGATTGGCTCTGGTCTTTTGCCCAGCAACCGCGACTGAATAATGATGTTGTGGATTATCGGCAAGCACCCGCTCAAACCATTGAGAGCCAGAAGATGTCTAAAGCCCTTAAACAGGCCGGTTTTAAATTTGTCGGACCCACCATTTGCTATGCCTTTATGCAGGCCGTTGGTATGGTCGATGACCATGAAAATCATTGTGACTTTAAAACAATATCCTCCCATTTAAATAAGAGTCGAAATCATGTCGAATAATATTATTCAAGCTTATGCAGCCATGTCTGCAAGTGCGGAACTTGAACCTTATCAGTTTGATGCCGGAGAACTGCAACCGCATCAGGTCGAAGTCAAAGTAGAATACTGCGGTCTCTGTCATTCCGATATTTCAGTGATCAATAATGACTGGGGTTCTTCAGTGTATCCGGTTGTAGCAGGACATGAGATTATTGGTACCATTACCCATCTTGGTGCAGAAGCCAAAGGCCTGAAAGTTGGTCAACGAGTGGGAATCGGCTGGACAGCGGAAAGCTGCCAATATTGCGATCCCTGCATTTCAGGTCAGCAGGTGCTGTGTACTGGCGGTCAGGTGGCTACCATTATCGGACATGCCGGTGGTTTTGCCGACAAAGTGCGTGCCGGATGGCAATGGGTCATTCCCCTACCTGAAGATCTTGATCCTGAAAGTGCGGGTCCCCTGCTCTGTGGCGGAATTACCGTATTCGATCCGATCCTAAAACATCAGATTCAGGCTATTCATCATGTTGGCGTAATTGGGATTGGCGGTTTGGGTCATATCGCGATTAAACTACTCAAAGCTTGGGGCTGTGAAATTACTGCGTTCACATCGAACCTGGATAAAACTGATGAACTGAAAGCCATGGGTGCTGACCATGTGGTGAACAGTCGTGATGTCGCTGCGTTAAAGGCCCAGCGAGGCAAGTTTGATTTATTACTGAGTACTGTCAATGTCACCTTGAATTGGCAGGCTTATCTGGCAACTTTGGCGCCGAATGGCAGTGTGCATATGCTGGGTTTACCACTTGAGCCGATGCAGATTCCGGCAGGCATGCTGATTGGCGGAGCTAAATCCGTCACCGGTTCACCGACGGGTTCTCCGGCTGCCCTGCGCCAGCTGCTGAAATTTGCTGCACGTAAAAATATTGCTCCGCAAATTGAACTGTTCCCGATGTCACAGCTGAACCAAGCGATTGAACATCTGCATTCTGGCAAAGCCCGTTACCGGATTGTACTTAAAGCGGATTTTATAGTTTAAATCCTGCCTGTCTCAAGCTGTTAAAAAGACCCAGAAATTGAGTAATGCCAGTCAGTTAAGAAATTGACTGGCATTTTCTTTTTTAAATTCAGTATTATATTTAATAGGTGGGAAAGTCATCCGCAACTGTTCGAGGCAGGACTACATTAAAAAATGATTGTTTCTGCGACAAATTTACTAATGGATGCTGGCTGACGAGTTTTGTGGGGAGGACTATTGCTCTGCAAGATGCCTTCCTGGCGAAGCTCCGCTTATCATTTGAGCGAAACCAAAGTAACAAATGATATTGCAAATATTTGATTTAAAAAGTTAAAACTTTCTCGTGAACGACTGAAAAGTTAAAGAAACTATTTCTAAATTCCTTAACTGATCAGCATTACAGCAATTGGGTCTTTTTTATCAAATGGAGCGTAAAACGCTGTCTTTCAGGTCAGAGATATAAGAGACACGACATGAAATGTCGTTTAATTTTTAAGAATCAATAATTTTAATTTAACATGAGCTAATATAAGCCTATGAAAACACTTAAATTACGCATAAAAGACAAACATTGCAAGGTGCTAAATCAGTTAGCATCCGAGGTGAACTTTGTCTGGAATTATGTGAATGATTTAAGTTTCAAACACCTTACAAGAACAGGTGACTTTTTCTCAGCATTTGATATGACTAAATACACAAAAGGAACTTCAAAACTGTGTGGTTTGCATAGTCAAACAGTACAAGGGATAACAGAAGAATATGTTAATAAAAGAAGACAGCACAAGAAAGCAAAGCTGAAATGGCGTGTAAGTAATAAGAAGTCGGCAAGACGTTCACTTGGTTGGATACCATTTAAAAAAGTAGCGATTAAATATGCTGATGGATATGTGCAATATGGCAAGTATCAATTCAAACTGTGGGATAGCTACGGTATAAGTAAATACAGCGTTAGAACAGGCTCATTCGTTGAGGATAGTCGTGGGCGCTGGTACGTGTGCCTTGTTGTCGATTCACCCAAGCAAGACAAACCAACTGTAACTCAAGCGATTGGTATTGATCTTGGTCTAAAAGACATTGCTACCTGTTCAGATGGTACGGTCATTTCAAATCCCAAGTTCTATCAAAAATACGAGCAGAAATTAGGGATTGCTCAAAGAGCAAAAAATAAAAAACGTGTACGTGCATTACACGCCAAGATTGCGAATTGCCGAAAAGACCATTTGCACAAAGCAAGCACCATGCTTGTTAGGAAAAATGCATTGATTGTTGTTGGTGATCTGAGTGCGAAAAAACTTGTAAAAACCAAAATGGCAAAATCGGTTTTAGATACAGGATTTTCAGCACTTAAAACAATGCTCAAGTATAAATGCGAGAACGCAGGGGTATTGTTTGAAGAAGTGAGTGAGAGGTTCACAACCCAAATCTGTTCGTGCTGTGGTGAGATCACCGCAAGCAGTCCGAAAGGTAGAGCAGATTTGCGAATAAGAGTATGGGAATGTGAATGCGGTAGTTTAAATCAACGTGATTTAAATTCTGCTAAGAACATACTTGCGCTTGGGCATAAGCGTCTAGCAGTAGGAATCACCTCCGTTTTAGGGATGTGAGGATGTCAATGCAGGGCTTCAGGCAAGACCGCAATAGGTGAAGGCTTGGCCAGTTCAGTCTTCATCTTTTGCAGCATTTGATAGGGCTGCTGTTGCACAAACATATTTACGAAGGTCAAAGGAATGGAACCTTCCGGATTGGCATAACCATAGGTAGAGACCTTGACCTTATTATTGGCCAGTTTCTGGAAAGTCCAGTCGCCCTGATAATCGGTTAAACGCACATAATCCGGGTTTAAAGGATAGCCACTTTTGATGGCTTTATTCTTGATGGTGATCTGACCATTGGTTTCCTTGATCATCTTGCCTTGTACAATCAGGTCACGGTCTTTTAAGGGAAATGGAAAATCCAGCACCATATACAGGGTAAAGTCGCCTTTTTTATCATCGCGGGACAGGACCTTGATGCTACCCATATAGGGAACCCACTGTACTGCATGTTCGACATTCAGAATCAAGGACACGGCATTTTCAATGGGCGCGGTATAGGTGGTTTCAGCTTTATACAGAAAGACCGGGTTTTGTTCATTCTGATAGGTCCAGACCTTGATATTATTTTTATAAATACTGAGTTTAGGCGTCCCAACAGGCTTTGCCTGCGCAATGGCAGCAAGCACCACTGCACAGAGCAGGAAAATCATTTTTTGCATTTTTTATTCGTCTTATTTTAGTTTTAGATTTTTTTATAAATGATTTTAACTCGGTTTTAAACCTGAATATCGTTAAAACCAAGCACGTCTTTCATATCATATTTACGCGCTTCACGGCCCACCACCCAGGCAGCAGCACGTACTGCACCGCTCGCAAAGTTCATGCGGTTAGTCGCTTTATGAGTAATTTCCACACGTTCCCCATCGGCAATAAACATTGCAGTATGTTCACCGACAATATCGCCACCGCGAATGGTCTGGAAGCCAATGCTCTTACGCTCACGCGGCCCGGTATGACCTTCACGGCAATACACTGCATCTTCTTTCAGGTCACGACCCAAAGTTTCCGCAATCGCCTCACCCCACATTAAAGCTGTACCCGATGGCGCATCTACTTTGTGACGGTGATGTGCTTCAATCACTTCGATATCAACCGTATCGCCAAATACTTTAGAGGCCAGTTCAAGCAGTTTGATCGAGACGTTCACACCCACTGAATAATTCGCTGCATACACTATAGGAGTTTCCGTCGCAGATTCATCCAGATAGGCTTTTTGCTCGTCATTCATACCCGTGGTACCAATTACGATGGCAACACCGGCTTCACGGCAGATTTTCAGATGATTGACGGTCGCTGCTGGCGCAGTGAAATCAATCACGACATCACAGTCTTTGACTACATCGGTAAGGCTACCCACGACCTTAACACCTGTTGCGCCAATTCCGGCAAGTTCACCAGCATCTGCGCCTAATAGTGTACTTTCAGGGCGTTCTACCGCAGCCGCCAATTGATAACCTGCTTCATACACAGCCTGAATAAGGATACGCCCCATACGACCGCCTGCACCCAAGATCCCAATGCGTGGTGTAGCTGACATAACATAGTCCTGATGTTGATCCAAAATTGCTCTTACTATAACAAAACTGCGGAATAACACTAAGATGCATTGCATAAAAATCAATGAAAATATTCAAAGAGTGAAATCATTGATATTAATAAAAGTACTTCATAAGTGTACATATAAAATCAACAATCCATAAGTAAGAACATATGGGCATCATTGGGTGGAATAAAATCATATGATGTTTGAAGAAAATGAGTAGTTAATTATCTGTATTATGTAGCAACTGCTACAAAACATAATAATTAATTAGTTAGAAAAAAGCCGAGATTAACTCGGCATTCTTTTTTGGCTTACGCCATTGCATGAACAATAGGCGCATGAATCACTTGCAATGGCCGATTCTTTACTTTTTCCCGAGCCTGCCACATATCATACTTAGCTTGTATCTGTAACCACAGATCAGCACGACCACCACGTTCAATGCCCAACCATGCTTCAATACGTAACGCCATCTCAGGTGATATAGCCGCTTTCTCATTGAGTACACGCGATAATGCCGCACGGGATACGCCAAGCTGTTTAGCCGCTTCGGTTACGGTTAAAGCCAGTGATGGTAAAATATCTTCTCGCAAAATTTCCGCTGGATGTGGGGGGTTAAACATTTGTGACATAGCACACCTCTCTTAATGATAATCCTGATAATCAACTAAAATGGCATCTTCATTTTCAAACTTAAATGTTAAACGCCAGTTTCCATTCACTGATACAGAATAATGCTTCTCGACATCTTGGTTTTTAGGGTTTTTACCTGTTAGTGGGTGTAAGCTCCAGCCCAGAACATCCATATCAGAGGGTGATGTAGAGGTATCTAATACCAACAATTGACGGCGTAGTTTTTTGGCATGTGCTGGCTGTATGCCTGCGGTTGAACCTGTTTCAAAAAACTTTTTCAATCCTTTATGCCGAAACGACTTAATCATGCAAATCACTCTGTCAGAATGACTTTTATTGTATAGTGTAACGCCTCACTTATCAACAGGTCTTGGTTTGTGCTGTTGTTATACAATGTCGTATTCATCAATAAAATTTTTCAAAAGCATGGTCAAGCCAAAAAGTGATTTGGACAAAATCAAATTTTTTGTCCATAGAAAAGCATGTCTATATGGTCAAAATGAATATTTATATAAAATAATATAATTCAATAACTTGGTACATATCCACATAAAACAACTTATGGAATGTAAATATTTTAATCAAGCTTAAGAAGTTAGGCAATCACTTCCATCAAAGCTATACGATGTAGATCAACTTGACTGTCATATAGACTGGCAAAATCTCCACTAAAAATTTGATGTTTCTTAATTTTATCTTTAAATAACTTTATGATTTAGCTTAAATAATTGATTTAGAGAAGTATAGAATGTACGGCCATCTAAGTTTAAATCTACCTCAACTCCAGATGAAAGAAGAACTCTTTTACCCACTTCAATTCTTTTTAAACCCTGACGTGTATTTTGCATTTTATTGAGAGGAATTAACGAAACAATAATTTCAGTACCATTTTTAGATTTTGCAATTAAATCATTTATTTTTAACAACCTGAATCCTATTTTTCTAAAGATTTTTCCAATTTGGAAAATAACTTAAAATTAAATTTGAACGATAAAAAAAAGCACTTATTAAGTGCTTTTTTTACTGTTTATTCTTGCTTAGTTGACATACTTCCACCACTTTCACAATGTTCAAGTAGGGGATTCTAAAAGCAAAAGCTCTTAGGTGACTTCCTCACGGATTTCACTTGCTTTCTGCTTCATCGGGCGACCTTTACCGCATCCACCCTCCACAGACAAAACGGTGTGCCCCACCGCTAAAATGTTGCGAGAAGCATTAATATCTGCATTCTCGCCAAAGCCACACTCGACACAACTAAAGTTTGCCTGAGTGAGCCTATTTTCTTTTGCAACGTGACCACATGAACTACAAGTCTGACTTGTATATTTAGGGTCAACTTTAACGAGTAA
>NZ_JARDAL010000051.1:0-24995 GCF_048957595.1 Acinetobacter sp. AS5
TAAAGCCTTCGACTTAACCTTCTTTTACATCAATAATGGCTTCATTTAATGTCAGCATACTTTTTAAAACACCACCTTAATCATTAACAGTATAACGTTTACGAAACTGATCTGGGGTGGCTCCCATCCAGCGTTTAAACATGCTGATAAATGCCGAAGCATTGGCATAGCCCAGATCAAAAGCAATGCTTTCAACACTATGCGCTGCATTCAATAAAGACATGGCCTGCATCACTTTCAGGCGTTGCCGCCATTCATGCAGTGACATTCCCAGTTCTTTCTGGCTGTATCGGGCTAAAGTCCGTTCAGTTAAATTGACGCGTTCGGCCAGTTGCTGCAGCGAGCTTTGATCTGCCGGATGCTGATGTAAATAATCTAAAATCTGTTTCAGCAATGTATGGTCTGAATGCGGTAGATAACTGCTGACCAGTTGGGCTTGTTGGAGCTGATCGAGCAACACCTGTAGCAGACGTTGATATTCAGCTGAATTCTCGAATGCTGGACTGTCTTGCTGATGCAGTTGTTTCAGGTGGGTGAATAAAGCAGTGACCAATGGGGCGCTGAGCAGGATGCCCGGTTGAGTGGGCAGTTGGCTGCATAGTGATTCATGCACATACAGGGTGCCATGAGAAACTGCGGTACGGTTCAGACCACGATGCTCTAAATTTGGTGGGAGCCAGATGCCGTGAGGTGAAGGCGTCACATAATTTATATGATTAATGTTCACTTCCATCACGCCATGAAAAGCATAGACAAATTCTCCCCAGGCATGACCATGCAGCGGATAAACAGATTGCGCGGGATCTTCCCTGAAACTGAGCCAGAGCGGTGCTTGAATTAGATCATGGGTCGGAAGTTGCTTGAGCGAAGCTGAATCTGCTTGGATTTTTTTATGCATCACCGAAATTGCCTGAATAACACCATCATTTGTCTACTTTGAAGTATATCTTTTATTTCTGACACTTTTATAGTGTACCTTCTAAATGAGCAACAGGACCGTATATGAGCCAGCGTCAGGCGTTAGATGCCAAAGCATCTGCCATCATGTTTGTATTGTGTATGTTGTGGGGTTTACAACAGGTGGTATTGAAATGGGCCGCCAGTGATATTTCAGCCCTGATGCAAATTGCCTTGCGTTCCGCCTTGTCTGCGCTGATGGTTTATCCCTTGATTCAGCAGAGCGTGCGCCGTCAACTGTGGAATGCACGCTATTTACCTGCAGGATTACTGGTTGGTATGTTGTTTGCAACCGAATTCTATCTGATTGGTGAGGCACTGCGTTATACCTCAGCCTCGCATACGATTGTTTTACTCTATACCGCGCCAATTTTTGTGGCTTTGGGTTTGCACTGGAAAGTGCCGGCAGAGCGTTTGTCACGTATGCAATGGGGTGGTATCTTGCTGGCCTTTAGTGGGATTGTGGTCAGCTTTCTGTTACGTCCACAGACAGAATCAACTTTACAAACTGATGCCTTGTGGGGAGATTTTCTGGCTTTGCTTGGCGGCGTATTCTGGGCAGCCACCACAGTCAGTGTACGTCTGAGCCGGCTGGCTGAAGCACCTGCAACCCAGACTTTGTTCTATCAATTATTGATAGGTGGAATGCTGTTATTGCCTCTGGCTGTTCTGACTGGACAAGCAGCCATTCAATGGACGGTGTTGTCTATTTCCAGTCTGGTTTTTCATACCATGCTGATTTCCTTTGCCAGTTATCTGATCTGGTTCTGGATGCTGAAGCATTATCTGGCATCGCGTCTAGGGGTATTTTCCTTTTTGACCCCTGTATTCGGCATGCTGTTCGGCGTACTGATTCTGGATGAACACATCGAAATCAATTTTATTATCGGCACCTGTATGGTCATGCTGGGTGTGATTCTAGTGAGTTTGCAGGGATGGCTGAAAAAACCGAATATCAATAAAACTATTCAAGAGCAAGCATGAAAATCTGGTCTGTAAATTTAGCGACCTGGATTGGTCTGTCTTCTATTCTGATCTGGGCCAGTCTGGTCGCCGTAGTGAAACTGATTACTGAATCTACAAGTGCAGTGCAGGGGATTGCTTTAATTTATAGTTTTAGCAGTCTGGCGATTTTTGCGTTCACCGGCTTTCCAAAAATCACGCAAATGTCCAAGCGTTATCTGCTCGGTTGTGGCGCTTTATTTGTGGCTTATGAGATTCTATTTCTGGTTGCTGTGGCATGGTCGGACAATCGTGAACAGGTAATGCTGATTGCCATGATTAATTATCTGTGGCCACCCTTGATGATTGTTTTTTCGATTTTTGCCCGGCAGTTGCAGGCCCGCCTCTGGATGATTCCCGGCTTTCTGCTCGCCGTAATGGGACTGATGCTGGTGGTCAATCCAGAAATCACTAATCTGCCGAAGTTTATGCAGGCTTTAGCTGAAAATCCTTGGGCCTATGGCTTTGCCTTTCTCGGCGCTTTGTTATGGCCTTGCTAGTGCGTTCTAACTAGGACCTATGGCCGCGGACAAAATGGTGTACCGATTTTCTTTTTGGTCGCTGTAATTAGCTTATGGTTCTTACATTTAGGATTAAACGAACCTTTTATCATGCCCACATTCAAGCTATGGTTGGGAATTGCAGTGGTGGGTAGTCTGATTGGCATCGCCTATAGTAACTGGAATCAGAGTATGCAGTTCGGCAATATCAAGGTGCTGATTTTAGCCACCTATTTTATGCCGATTCTTTCTTCGGTCATGTCAATGCTGATTCTGGATGTCAGACCCGAACTCAGTTTTTGGATCGGGACGGGTTTGGTGACTGCAGGCGCTATAGTCTGCTGGAAATCTACCGCTATCAGTTAAAAAAAATCCTCTCAAGCGAGAGGATTTTTTTATTTATGTCGGAACAGTTCGGACAATGGAAAATTGAGTTTTTCTTCCAGATATTGATCGGTTTCCTGTAATCTAGGTGAGAAATTTTGCATCCAGATGTCATCAGTCTGGGCATTGGTGAGATGGTTTTTGCGTGGCAGTGGATAGGGTAATTGCAGATAAAAATTCCAGAAGCTGACCTGATCCAGATCACGAACCAGCACATATTCATTTTCATCGGTACGTTTGATCAAATTCTGCTTTTCAAACATGGCGACATAGCTCGGCCAGCGTCCAATTTCATCCCGGCCTAAGACCTCAAGTGCTTGGGCTTCACTGATGCTTTCACCAGTTTTCTGCTTTTTATAAAATAATTCTAACAGATCCAGCAGCATGACGATGGGATGGCGTTTATTGTCCTGCCCAGATTCAAACGCCGTCAGGGCATAGCTGATTTCAACCCCCAGTAACACAATAATCCACGACAGATAAATCCAGAGCAGGAAAATCGGCACGGCGGCGAAGGCACCATAGACGATCTCATAGCTGGTAAAGTTTGACATGATATAGCCAAACAGATTTTTCAGCAGCTCAAACACCACGGCACTAAATAGACCGGCAATAAAGGCAGATTTAAGCGGTACACTGCGATTCGGGATGGTCCAGTTCAAAATGAAAAATCCGAGTACAGTCAAAGAAAAGGAAATCGCCCAGAGGACAAAAGCGCCATCAAGCTCATAACCGGCAAAGTTATTGCTGAGAATGCTCATGGATGCCACGGTCGAAGAAATCACAAATGCACTGCCGAGTAAAATCGGCCCGAGCGAAATGATGGTCCAGTAACGCATAAAGCCCATAATTCCGCCCCGCGTTTCAGTCACGCGCCAAATGCGGTTAAACACCGTTTCGATACTGCTGAGCATCAATACTGTCGTCACAAACAAGAACAGAATACCAATGATGGTGAGATTGCTGGATTTATCGGTAAAGGCATTCAAGGCTTTATCAAAGGCAATGGTGGTTTTGGGTAAAAAATTACTATAGATCAGTTGTTGCAATTGCTGCCGCGCAGGTTCCAGCGCTTTAATGGAAGAGATAATTACCAGAAAAACCGTCAGCATAGGCACCACCGCAAACAGGGTAGTGTAGGTCAGGGAACCTGCCTGTTCGCGACAGCGGTCTGCTTCAAAGCGTCGAAGTACAAATAAAACAAATTGAAACCAGTGTTTTTCATAGAAAGGTAATTTCTTTAAATACTTAACAATCATCTGCATCCAATCTCAATTTTTTTAATCATCATGAATTTTCACCATCAGCTTAACCAAAAAACTTGCAAAGTATCGTATAGTTTTATTTTTTTAAGTAATGACTAAGAACCATGATGCAACCTTATGTCCTTGTTTTATATTACAGCAAATATGGCTCAACCAAAGAAATGGCGCATTTAATTGCCAATGGAATTGAAGCGACAGGCGTGGCAGTAAAAATCAGGACAGTTCCAAATATATCCAGCATGGTAAAAGTCGCTGAACCGAGTATTCCGGCAGAAGGGGATATTTACTGTACTCTGGACGATCTGGCGCAGTGTGCCGGCCTGGCGCTCGGTTCACCGACCCGTTTTGGTAACATGGCTTCTGAAATGAAATATTTTTGGGATCAGACTACGAGTCTGTGGCTGAATGGAGCGCTACACGGTAAACCGGCTTGCGTGTTTACGGCATCAGGTTCCATGCATGGTGGACAGGAAAGTACTTTGCTGACCATGCTGCCGCCGTTGTTCCATCATGGCATGATGATCATGGGGCTTAGTAACGCAACACCTGCACTCTCGAATACCAAAACTGGTGGCACACCTTATGGTGCTAGTCATGTCAGCGGCCCACGGCATGATCAGGGCTTGAGTCCGGATGAAAAAATTCTGTGTGAAGTACAAGGCAAGCGTTTAGGTGAAGTGGTACTGAAACTCAATCGAGTCTGAAAAACACTCACAGGAAATGAAGGATGAACTTCATTTCCTGAATTTTATTAGGCTTCTTTTTGATCTTTTTGATCTTTTTGATCTTTTTGATCTTTTTGATCTTTTTGATCTTTTTGATCTTTTTGACTAAATCTGTATTTGCATTTCAGACATTGATAATCCTGAAACAGATTACGGTCGACAGAAACCCCGGCTTTTTTCCCCAGAAAATTACCGACCACACCGCCGGTAATTCCGACACTGATTGCACCGACAAAAGTGCCTACGGTTCCGCCGACAATCACACCTAAAGGTCCGGCTACTGTACCAATTGCAGCGCCAATCGATGCACCCGAAGCAGCGCCACCTACAGTCCCTGCAGTTGCACCCGCTGAACTCATGAGAATGCTGCCAATTTTCTTTAAATTCTGTTCATGATCGCGCTGTTCGATATCAGCTGAGCCACATTTAGGACATTGCATAGATTGTTCCATCAAGGATTGAGATGTGCTTGTTTTAGGTTTGTCGGGAATAGGATGTGTGCCCTGATCAGCACTTATTCATAACATACAACAACACACTAGATAAGTTTTGAATTCGCAAATCAGAAACATTGCATACTCACTTGATTCTAGTTGAGTTCACGCTAAAACATTGTATTTCAGCTGTAAATATATGCCTTCTTGGTTGATTAACGCAATTCTTAACCTGTCATTGAGGAAATGGCAAATCTCAAGATCATCAGAAATGTTCTTTTCTTATCAGTCTAAATATTGTGCTCTTAGAAAGACTATTTTGGGATTCGAGATGAAAAAGGAAGGGAAGTCGAAAAATATGCAAACGAGTTCTTATCGGGGCTATTTAAATTTTTCAGCCAAAATACACCTGAATATTGGCGTTTCTTTATAAGTAATCTTTATTGTGATTGATTAATTGTATTTTAAATAAAGTGTGACATTTATCGTTATTAAATGGAAGTTCTAATAAAATAAAAATTTACGACCTTTAAAATATAAAAAGCACAATAATTCTAATCTTTATTAGATAAATTTTTGATTATTACTAATATAAAAAATATATTATCTTAATCAAGTTTTTTATATGAATTTTATATTCAAAAAAAATTTATATAATGATTTCTTACAAATCACAAATAATAAACAAATATATATTAATTTAATAAAAACAATAATTTATATTTTTAAATAAAACAAAAAAAATAAGTGAATAGGGATAAGTTTTACATTTTATAATTTTATGTGATTTAATATTTTTCAGATAAATTTAATCTTACTTAAATGAAAAATTAAATAAATATCTTAAGTCAGAGGATATTAAGATTATGAGAATATTAGTTATCAATCTGGGTTTATTAGGTTTATGTTTTCTGAGTAACGCTTATGCCACCTCTGATGAGTGGACTCAGCGTTGGAAATCATCCAGTGCCCGTTCCAATGAGAATCTAGTTCAAGCCAATCTGATCGAACTTAAGGAGTCAGACTATTATTCCGGATTAGGTAAAACCACCGTTCATAGCACCTCAACTACTTCCATCGGGACGGTAAATACCCCGACCAACAATATCAATGTAGAGGGTACAGACAACAGTATCGATATTACGAGTGAGTTGCTGAATGAAGCACCAGTCAATTCAAATACCAACCAAAATCCTCAGCGCTGTCTTAATTTAAGTAACAGACCAGGAGAATCACAATGTTGAATTTCTCCTCGACCAGAAGACATATATCTTTCGTGAGTGCCACTGTCCTTTTCAGCTCTTTTTTAACAGGCTGCACGGGTTTAGCGCCCTCAAACAAGAAGCCAGTTAGCCTGGTACAAGGCCCCCCAATTACCGATATTTTTACCCCTTTTGATATGGCTTTATCCTGCCTAAAAGGACAATTACGTAGTGATGTGAGTTTCTCCGTGGGGGCAATTCTGGATCAAACCGGTAAGGATGTAGTTACCAATGGTGGTAGCGGAAAAATGGTGACCCAAGGTGCGGGAGATATGGTGCAATCTGCCTTGTTTCAGGCGGGGGTAAGCTTAATGAACCGGCGTGATCCCCGGATTATCGAAAGCGAAGCCAAGTGGGGCATTCGTGATCCAAGACAAATCCAGGCTTCTGATTATTATGTGACAGGCAGTATTAACAGTCTGGATTTTATTCCGGGTGGTGGTTTTGACATGCAGATCGCTGGTGTCGGTCCGAATTATAGTCAAACCCGGATTATGGTCGGTCTGGATTTATCTTTGACTGATACCCGCAGCAGTAAAGTCGTGGGCAATGTTTCATTGCAGAAGCAAATTGCTGCACAGGATTATGGCTTAAGTGCAGGCAGATTCGCTGGTCGTACACTCTTAAATATTCAGATTGGAAAAGGAGAACGAGAGGCAACTAACTTTGCCTTGCGGCAAATGTTGAATCTGGCCACTTTTGAATTACTGAGTCAGGTTGTCCCACCCGCCGTATTTGAAAGTTGCCGTGCGCAGATACCGCCAGAGTTTGGTCAATTGAACTTAACCCGAAGTTCTGTCGCTCTGCATAAATACAAGAAAAACCAGCAACAAAATAGTACAGCTTCAAGCAGTGTTGTTCAGGAGTCAGTCTCAAGCCAGGCAGACTCATCCAATGAAAAAAATAAGTTAACCAACTCCCCGAGTAAAGATACAAAACCGCCTAAACAGAAAGAGTCCGAGGTGATTCAAAACCCTGAAGCAGAGCCTGAAATGAGTAAACAGGACTTGATTAAATATATCAGCAAGAAGCAGCGTCAACCTTCTTCAAATGAAAAGAATGAAGAAAAAGATACTCAAGAAGAAGCTGCTAAAGAACAAGAAGATGAAAAAACCACAACGCTATGGGAGGTTAATCCTGATGTGGTCGAAAATTACTGGTCTAGCACCCAACGTGATTAAAAGTATTTGAGAATGGGCTCGCTCCCATTATAAGAAGGAGTACTTAGCGAGAGGTACTTCAAAACAAAAGTAGGAAGAACAACGATGAAAAACACGATCAAAACAATCGCTTTATCCGTCGCCTTTCTGTCTAGCGCAGGTATGGCATACGCCCAAGATGGTGAAACACCTACTGATGTCACCGTAGATACAGGCTTACAAGCTACCCTGGATTCTATTTCTCAGCAGGTTGAAAATGGTTCTGCTTTGAATCTTGCAGTGAATACAGGTGATGTTGATGCAAGTGTCGATTTAGAAGCAATTGCAGAAGCTACTAGAGAAGCACCAGAGGCCATTAGTTCAATTGAAGGTAGTATTGAAACTACTGCGATTGGTGCCGCGAATACCGGTAGTATCAGCATCGAACAGGGTAGCTACAATAAGGTGGTATCAGACATATCAGATGCAACGGATAACTACGATTACAGTGCAGTAACGAGTGCAACTAATAATTCTGAAACTCTAGAGGAGCTATCAGAGGTTTCGGATAGTTCAGATATCTCGGAAGTTATAAGTTCGACACTGAGTACTGACTATAGTGAGGAAATCAATGAAACTTTAAGCAATTATAGTGTAGCGAATATTGCCTATAATGCGGGTGCTATTGATGCATCTGTCAGTGCTATTTCAGAAGGAACTCAAACTGCTATTAACAACAGCATCACAACTACCGCTATCGGTGCTGTGAATAGCGGTAGTATCACTGTGACTGTTAAATAAACTCTTTTTTCGAGGTGAACACAGGTCTAACTATTGGCAGATAGTTAGGCCTCTTTATTTTATAATAACATCCACATAAATTGTTGTTTATTCATCGGATAAAAAAGTACTTATTGTTTGACACTCTCTATTTCAGAAATTGAGTAGTCTGGAGCTTAAGATTAAGTCATTTATCTAGGATCAAATCTGGAAGAATAAATAAGAATTTTGGCTGAGCTATAGCCGAGTTTTGGATATTTTAAATTTATATCATCAGAAAAACGCAATAAAAAAAGAGCGCATCAGCGCTCTTTTGAAATTCATTGGCGAGCTTAGTCGCGAACAAATTCAACTGTGCCATTTGCTAAAGACTTCACACGTGCCAGTGATTCCACACGGTAGCCTTTTTCAAGCAGCAGATCACGACCTGGCTGGAATGATTTTTCAATCACAATGCCAATACCGACTACTTCTGCATTTGCCTGATGAATCAGGTCTGCAAGACCTAAAGCTGCTTGACCATTAGCCAAGAAATCATCGATCACTAAAACCTTGTCGGTTGAGCTGATGTGTTTATTTGAAATCGCGATCGTGCTTTCAGTTTGTTTGGTAAATGAAAAGACTTTAGAACGATATAAATCATCTTTCAGGGTCAGAGACTGGTATTTACGTGCAAAGATCACCGGTACGCCAAGCTCTAGGCCGGCCATTACGGCAGGTGCAATACCTGATGCTTCAATCGTAATAATTTTGGTAATACCAGCATCCTTAAACAGACGCGCAAATTCTTGACCAATCAGTTGCATCATGACTGGATCAATCTGATGGTTTAAGAAAGAGTCTACTTTCAAAACTTCTTCAGAGAGGACGATGCCTTCAGCCAAGATTTTCTGTTCTAGTGCATGCACGGGAGAATCCTCAAGAGCAGGTGCTTTTTCAAGCAAAAGCGTATTGTAAAAAGCACCCGGAAAAAATCAAGTGAAATTCGCCAAAAACTTAGTTGCTTGCACCTTTATAGTCAGTTAACAGTAAACCATAGGAGGTTTTCTTGTCGACATGCGAAACTTTGACTGGAAGATAGTCAAGTTTTGGTGCCAGCCAGAAAATGGTTTCACGACCTGGTTTGCTATGTTTCATCACCACTTTAATGGTATTAAAAGATCCGTATTTGGTACTTATAGTCTCTGAACCTTGTTTGACAAACTTACGGCCTTCAATTTCTTTGGCATCAGCGATATAGTAATTTGTTTTCAGGCCTGAATTTTTTAAGTCTTCACGAATTTGCAATTCTGCATTCAACTCATCCAGAACATCTGCTCTCCAGGCAAAAGAACGTTTTTCATCGTCTTTCTTGGTACTGATAGTTTTGCTGGAAGGATTAAAATTAATACTCATGGTGTTGTTATGCACCAGTACTTTACTGCTGCGACTGAAACTGCTTGATCCGATCTTGCCATTATTAAAAGTAAAGCGGCTGGTTTCGGTTGCAGAGGCAATCCCCCCGGCTTTTGCAGCAAAGACATACGTCCAGTTATTGCCAGATTTACTTAGAGTCCGTGTTGCAGAACCCATATTCTTGCCATTATAGCTAAATTGATAACTGGCCTGGAAAGGAGTCATGGCAAAAGCCTGGCTAGAAATACCAGTGAACAGTATCGCGCTGCTCAGACCCGTGGTCATCACTAAAGTTTTGAATACAGTCTTCGCCATCAGTTATTTTCCTATATTGATTCAACGGGCAAAACATATCACTTATTGCACCCTTTATTATTTGGGCAAAATATGGAAATTGAAGGGATATTTCTGCCAAAAATGTATATTTCATGTAGTTTTATGGAGCTTTTGTTCAAAAACTACGTTCGGCATGATTTAAGAAGGATCTTTCTGTTTGATGGGAGTGACCCGGTTATCATCCATCTCGTCTTCATCCCAGTTCTCTTCCTGATCTTGGGAGAGTTTTCTAAACAGGGCGGCCAGATTGACGTTGCCAATCACCACCAGTTCGGCTTCACGAAGTACTGCGTGATTCACATGAACTTTGCTTAAGGTATCAATGACAGATCGGCTTTTACCTAACCAGCGATTTAAATCCAGATAGAGCAAGTCATCGATGACTTTAATCACGCCCAGTTTTTCCAAAATCATTCCCAAAGGATCTTTATTCAAGACACGTTGATAGAAGAACAGGCCAAAACGCACGCCAAGTTTATAAAGCATATTCGGATATTTGGCTTCAATCAGCTGGGTATCACTAATTTGCTCGAACACGATCAACTGGGTGGTTTTATTCAGTTCCATCTGTACCAGTTTCAAATCAACCGATAAAGTGACAATCAGGCCTTTATAATCCAGTGTTGCGTAGAGACGCAGCCAGTCTTCATGTAAATCTGCGTGTAAGTCTTTCAATGCATCGACATTGTCTGTGACAAAGCGCTGAAAGGTTGCATTTAGGAAGACTTGCGATAGGGGAAATTCACGCTCATCTTCAATAAATCCTTCCGCCCTCTGATACACTTGGCGGATTCGGTTGGAGATATTGGAAATTAGCGTTTGCATACTGAAGCGTCCTGGCAACTTTATTTTTGACTCGGGATGTATCTTGTCGAATTGTATGAAAAATACAAGCGTTCATGCTTGAAGTTTAGCAAAATAAATAGCACCATTTTTATAGTTTTAGTTATGTAACGTTGAAGATTTGATGGATTTGGCATTTTAAAAAGATAAATGACGAATCCGTTTATTTTTAATCTTTCAAATACTTTTTTGGGGAGCTGAACTCATTATTGAGTTTAGGCGAATGTGAAAAAACGATGATACTCATGCCTCTGGTCAGAACTTGGTGGAAAGATCCAGTGTTTAGCAGTGCGTTGCTTGCCGCAGGCATTCTGCATTTGATCGTGCTGACACTGGAATTTGGTATGCCGCAAGATCGGGATACCAGTACCAAAGAAATCGCGGTCAGCTTGCGCCAGACTGATGAAAAAATTGAGCATGCTGATTTTCTGGCCCAAACGGACCAGCAGGGTTCCGGCCAGTTTAGAGAAGCTCATCGCATGTCGAGTGATATGCCATCGCCGTTAATGGAGCAACATGCAGGCGAAGAACTGCAAGAAAGTCTGGATATGCTGCAACAGCAACAGGAACTCAGTTTTGAAGAAAAAGTCCTGATGACCACCTTGAGCTGGCAAAAGCAGGCGGAAGAAAATCAGCGTAAAAAAATGCAGGAGCAATTACAGAGCCAGTTTCAGGCCAAAGCGGCCATGGTCGCCAGTCTGGAAGCGCAATATTTACAGCGTCAGCAAAATTTCAGTCGTCAGCAAAAAATTAAGACTGTAGATGGGATTCAGTCCAAGCAGGATGTTTCGGCCGCCTATCTGGAAAAGTTCCGTGAAAAAGTGGAATTTTATGGCAACCGCTACTATCCGGAAGCAGCCAAGCAGCAGAATCTGGCAGGTGAAGTGCGTTTGATGGTGATCCTGAATCAGAATGGGGGGATTCGTGCCATTCGACTGATTGACAGTTCAGGACATGCCATGTTGGATGAAGCAGCTAAATCCTCCGTGCGTAAGGCAGCACCATTTGGTGCTTTCGACAGTAAAATGAAAGAAATTTCCGAACTGCGAGTGATTCGTACCTGGCGTTTTGACCCGGCAGAAGCGGAGTTTGAAGTGCGTTAAAGTTGATATTTACCAAGACCTCTCCCTAACCCACTCCTAATAAGGAGAGGGAACTATATCTATAATGTTTAACAATCATAGGATTCTAATGAATGTTCTCCCTCCCTCTGGGAGGGAGTTAGAGGGAGGGCAACTTTCAATAAAAAAAAGCGAGCCTTGGCCCGCTTTTTTTATGAAGAAATTTTAGTTCTGTTCCAGATAGGGATTTTCAAAACCTAGCTTGGCCAGAATCTCGATTTCAATACCTTCCATTTCTTCAGCATCTTCATCCGAGGTTTCATGGTCATAGCCCATTAGGTGTAAAGTGCCATGTACCAGCATATGGGTGAAATGCGTCAAGGGTACTTTTTGCTGTTCAAGTGCTTCAGTCAGTACCACGGGAATGCAGATCACCAGATCACCAATGGGAAATGCATCCAGAAACTGCGCCATTTCGTCTGGAAGTTCACTTGGGAAAGACAGGACATTGGTCGGTTTGTCTTTGCCTCGATATTCCAAATTCAGTTTATGACTTTCGTCATTATCAACACAGGCAATTCCAATTTCGCAATCACTTTGAGTGCCGATATGACGTAAAGTGGTTTCTACAACTTTTTTAATATAGGCTCGTTTCAGTACCAGTTCAGGTGACTGAAAGTCCTGTTGTAAGGAAAGACTAAGTTTCAACACAAATCCTTAAGTTTAAAGCTTAATGCTGTGCGTCTGCCGCAGCATCATTTTCAGCGATCAAGGCATCCTGACGTGCTTTACGTTCGGCACGTGCTTCAGCACTTAAACGCTGCTGTTCACTGTCCCAGCCTTCGTAGGCTTCAACAATTTTCTGTACAAGTTGATGACGTACTACATCACGCGAATGAAAACGGGTGATATGAATTTCAGGAATTTTATCAATCACACGCAAGGCATGTGACAGGCCGGATTGCTGACCACGCGGTAAATCCACCTGAGTTACGTCGCCCGTAATCACGGCACGTGAGCCAAAACCTAAACGGGTCAGGAACATCTTCATCTGTTCGGGGGTGGTGTTCTGCGCTTCATCTAGAATCACGAAAGAATGATTCAGGGTACGGCCACGCATATAGGCAAGGGGGGCCACTTCAATCACCTGACGTTCGATCAGCTTGGCCACTTTTTCAAATCCAAGCATTTCATACAGCGCATCATACAAGGGACGTAAATAAGGATCGATTTTCTGGGTTAAGTCCCCCGGCAAGAAACCAAGTTTTTCACCGGCTTCAACCGCAGGACGAACCAGCAAGATCCGCTGAATTTCATTACGCTCCAGCATATCGACCGCAGCTGCAACGGCGAGGTAGGTTTTACCTGTACCCGCAGGGCCAATACCAAAAGAAATATCACTTTGCAGAATGCGCTGTACATAACGTTTCTGGTTAGCACCACGCGGGTTGATCCGGCCTTTACGGGTTTGTAGCCAGACGTTGTCCAGCCCCGTGTGTTCCTGATCATCCAGATCTTGCTGAAGTTCACGGTCAGTCTGGCTGCCCTGAATCATCAGATGTAAAGTATCTGCACTAATCTGCTGACTATGTTCAGATTCTTCATGAAGACGTTGCAAGAGCATTTCGGCTCTCTCAACGGCATCGATTCCACCATCAATAATAAAACTTTCTCCACGATGGGAGATTTTGACGTCTAAACGTTGTTCAATTTGCTTCAAATGGCCGTTATAGGCACCTAACATGGCTTGTATACGGTCCATCGAAATTCCAGGAAAAGCTACTGTACGTCGAATCGCTGCAGTCAAGAGTGTTCCTTATGAAGTGTGCGTTATATGCTCTACATTACGCCACGTCAGGCTCAAGATTCAAGAGCTCACCGTAAACTAAATTCAAAGTTTTAATTTCGGTAATTTCAATCTCGGCAAAGCGACCTACCCAGGCAGGGTCACCAATAAAGTTGACATAACGGGTATTGTCCGCTGTACCGACCAGAATGTTCGGATCTTTATCAGAAACTTTTTCGATCAGTACACGCTGGATGGTTCCGAGCATGGCATCCGTCTTGTCAATGCTTGAACGCTTAATCCATTGCTGAACTTTGGCCAGACGTTCTTTTTTCACATCTTCAGAGATCGTATCTTCTAGTTCTGCCGCAGGCGTACCCGGGCGTTTTGAATAGATAAAACTATAAGAATGATCAAAATCCAGATCTTTGATGAATTGATAGGTCTCTTCAAAGTTCTCATCTGTTTCACCCGGGAAGCCAATGATAAAGTCTGAAGATAAATGCATGTCAGGGCGAACTGCACGTAACTTTTTAATTTTTTCGATATAGACATCGATGGTGTGGTTACGCTTCATCGCTTGTAACACATCATTGGAGCCGCTTTGTACCGGCAGATGCAGATGCGAAACCATTTGTGGCAGATCATGATAGCATTGGATCAGGTCGTCATTAAATTCCAGTGGATGCGAGGTGGTATAACGAATACGGCCAATGCCCGGAATATCTGCAACCAAACGTAACAGATCGGCAAAAGTACAGATATTGCCTTCAAAAGTTTCACCACGGTAGCCATTTACGTTCTGACCTAAAAGCGAAATTTCACGCACGCCTTTTTCTGCCAGACCCGCGATTTCAGCGAGCACATCATCCAGTGGACGAGAAACTTCTTCACCACGCGTATACGGCACCACGCAGAAAGAACAGTATTTGGAACAGCCTTCCATGATCGAGACAAAGGCTTTATAGCCTTCAACACGCGGTTCTGGCAGAAAGTCGAATTTCTCGATGTCCGGGAAGGAAATATCCACCAGTTTGATTTTTTCTTTTTTTGGCTTTTCGATCTGCTCAAAATGCTGGTCCAGCATTTGTGGTAAACGGTGCAGCGTTTGTGGACCGAAAATCATATCGACATAATTGGCACGTTTCTGGATGTTGTCGCCTTCCTGAGAAGCCACACAACCCCCAACACCAATAATCAGATCAGGATTTTTATCTTTAAGCTTGCGCCAGCGACCCAGCTCAGAGAATACTTTCTCCTGGGCTTTTTCACGGATCGAGCAGGTATTCATCAGTAGAATATCGGCATCTTTAGGATCGGTGGTCAGCACATAGCCATGAGAATCGCCTAACAGGTCTGCCATACGGTGACTGTCGTACTCATTCATCTGACACCCTTGTGTTTCGATGTACAGTTTTTTGACTGAAGCATCGCTAACTGGGGTGTGCGCTGGCTGGGTAACAGTGTTTTCTGAGGCAGCTGGGGCACCATTCGGAATGAAGGTTTGAACCGTCATGTAGGCTCCTACAAGGTAATACGTTGAAAGAGTGAACGAACAGCCTGATTGATGCATCAAACAGGTGAATAAAAATTCAATTCACGGACTGAAATCTTGGAAAGGCGCATATTTTAGCAGGAAAGTCGCTTAAACTTATAGCCCAAATTAACTGTGGAAAAATATTGATTTATGGGCAAAAATTGTCTGTAGATTAATATTGCTTAATCATAAGGTTACATAACTGAACAATAGAGTTGGTTATAATCTTCAAACTAGCTCTTATGATATGCAACATGGGCAAAGCACAAAATCGATGATAGAAGGCAAAGGGATGTTGAAACACACTAAAACTATGTATAAATACTATAAATTAATTACTTTAAGTGTGGCATGTATCTGTTCAGCGAGTACACAGGCAGCAGAAGAGCAATTTAATGATGCCTTGCGTGCAGCCAATGCAGGTAATACTGAACTGTTACAGCAATATCGTCTGTCTATGCAGAATGATGCCTTGGGCTATTATCCGGAATACTGGATTTTAAACCAGAATCTTGCCATGCAGCCTGTTAGCCAGATTATCAGCTTTGCCCAGCGTTACCCTCAATCTGCGATGGCTGAAAAGCTGGCAGCGGACTATGTCGAAGAAAAAGTAAAAATGGCAGACTTTGGCACTGCCCAACCGGTATTGCCTTATGTGACCAATGCTGATCCTGCCGAAGCCTGTGCAGTGGCACAAGTCCGTGCCAAAGCTGGCGATGAACTGGTCTATGCTGAATTTAAAGAGGTCTGGCTGACGACGAATAACCAACCGGATTCTTGTACCGGTCTTGGCCGGATGATGCTTTCCAGTCCACTCATGACAGCAGAAGACCGTCAGCAGCGACTCTGGGGACAACTTCGTGCCGGACAGTCAGGTCAGGCCATTGCGACAGCGCAAGGCATTGGCCTGAATTTGTCATTGGCACAATTGAACTCGATTCAGGCCAATCCCACCAGTTATTTGTGGTCTGCACCTAAAAGCAGTGCTGCCGAACATGCCTATCTGATCTATGCACTGGGTCGTCTGGCAGATACTGATCTGGACTCGGCCTTATCCATTGTCAAACGTACCGCAGAAGGCACACCTGCATCTGTACAACGCGCCTTATATCGTGCTGTCGGTTATATCGGTGGTACCACAGTGATGAAAAACAACTTCAATCGGGAAGTGTTGAATGCGCTAGATGCCAGCTATGGCCTGCCATTTAGCCCGGAAGAAGCCGAAATTTATGCACGTCAGGCCATCCGTTTTAGTGCTTGGGAAAGCCTGATTCGTGCCATTGATAGCATGAGTGTTAACCAAAAGCAGGAAGACCGTTGGCAATATTGGCTGGCGCGTGCCAGCGAACAACGTACTGATCGTGCTTCCAAACAGGCAGCAGAAAGTATTTATCGTAAGCTGGCGACCGGAGATGACTATCACAATCTTCTGGCACGCGACAAGCTGGGGCAGGTGACTGCGAGTACACCAAATCCAGCGCAGCCATCCAATCAGGCTATGCAGCGCTTGAATCAGGATATTCATTTCCGCCGTGCTTTCACCTTACGTAATATCAGCGCCCCGGAGAACTATATTAACCGGGAATGGAACTGGGCAGTGCGTCAGGCTTATCTAAAGAAGGATGATGACCTGTTGCTGGCCGCGGCAAAACGTGCCATGGATATGGGCTGGTATGATCGTGCCATTTATGCCGCTGACCGTACCGCGAACAAACATAATTATAACTATCGTTATCCAATGCCACATCAGAATTACGTGGTCAGCCATAGTCGCAATGCGGGGATTGATCCGGCCTGGGCCTATGGTTTGATGCGTCAAGAAAGTCGTTTCAATACCGTCGCACGTTCACATGTCGGGGCGGGTGGTCTAATGCAGATTATGCCGGATACGGCCAAGTTGGTGGCGCGTCAAATGGGTGAGGCTTATAATCCGGCAGCACTCACCGATATGAATACCAATATTCGCTACGGAACATTCTATTTATCTACCATTCAGCGTCAGCTCAGCAATAGTCCAGTTCTGGCAACAGCAGGCTATAATGCCGGACCAAACCGTGCCCGCCGCTGGCAGCCAGAATTTCAGGGAATGGCCGCAGATCAATATACTGAAAGTATTCCTTTACTTGAAACCCGAGATTATGTGAAACATGTCATGACCAATGCCACGCATTACGGTATCTTGTTGGGACAGGGGGCACAGTCAGTGGGTAAACGCATGCAACTGATACCATTACGTAATACACAATAAAATTAAAATTATTGGGGGATGGTGATTTATTCATGAAAATAATGAAGGATCGTCGAGTCTGGGCTGGATCGGTTACGCTTGTATTTTTGGCCAGCAGTCCGGCAGCGTTTGCTGCGCCGACAGACTATGTCATGGATGTACAAATGGTCCCGGCCCTATGTAGTCTGTATCCGGAATATGCCAAGAAACGAAAATGTCTGGAAGGTTATTCGCTGAATATCTCCGGCTTATATCCTCAGACCACATCACAAAATTGCACGACCAATAGCTCTGCGAAACTGTCACCACTGCAGTCCAAGGTAGTGGCCAGGATCATGCCGGATGACAATACCCGGACAATTTTATGGCGTAATATCGGTGGCTGCGTGCCGATGAATGCTAGTCAATATTTCCGCACGATTATCAATTATGCAGATCGTCTGAAAGTGCCCGCAGAACTGACAGAACAGGAAAATATTACGATTTCTGTCGATACATTGCGGGCCAAATTCCTGAAAATTAATCCGCAATTACCGGGCAATGGCTTGCGATTCAACTGCCAGCAGACCCAGTCAGCCAGCGTACTTACCTCGATCAAGGTCTGTTATCGCCCGAATGGCAATTACAAATCCTGTCCTGCCAACATTATTAATACATGCCCAAAAACTGTCACAATAAAAGGAACATACTGAGCTTTTTTGCCGATTTAATTTATATTTCCTATCAGACTTTAGGTGAAATCCGTCCTCTTTTATATGCATCTGGCAAAGGATTGGAGTACAATCTTTCGCGTTTACGATTATTAGATTAAATACTAACTATTTAATCGCATTGAATATCCTCAATTGGAGATAATTAGATGAAGCAAGCAGTTCGTGTTGCCGTTACTGGCGCTGCAGGTCAAATTGGTTACAGCCTATTATTCCGTATCGCAAGCGGCGAAATGCTAGGTAAAGATCAACCAGTGATTTTGCAATTGCTCGAAGTTCCTTTTGAGAAAGCTCAGCAAGCGCTTAAAGGCGTAATGATGGAGCTTCAAGATTGTGCATTCCCATTACTAGAAGACATGATCGGTACTGATGATCCTAAAGTTGCATTTAAAGATGCTGACTACGCGCTTCTAGTTGGTTCACGTCCACGTGGTCCAGGTATGGAACGTGCTGACCTGCTTAAAGTGAACGGTGAAATCTTCATTGGTCAAGGTCAAGCATTGAACGAAGTTGCGAGCCGTGACGTTAAAGTTCTAGTTGTTGGTAACCCTGCAAACACGAATGCTTACATCGCAATGAAATCTGCTCCAGATCTTCCAGCGAAAAACTTCACTGCAATGTTACGTCTTGACCACAACCGTGCTGCATCTCAAATTGCTGCTAAAACTGGTAAAGCGGTTAAAGACATCAAAAATCTTACAGTTTGGGGTAACCACTCTCCAACCATGTATGCCGACTACCGTTTTGCAACAATTAACGGCGAAAGCGTTAAAGACATGATCAACGACCAAGAATGGAATGCAAATACATTCCTTCCGACTGTTGGTAAACGTGGTGCTGCGATTATCGAAGCACGTGGTTTGTCTTCTGCTGCTTCTGCTGCTAACGCTGCAATCGACCATATGCGCGATTGGGCTCTTGGTACAAACGGCGAATGGGTAACTATGGGTATTCCTTCTGACGGTTCTTACGGTATTCCTGAAGGCGTAATGTTCGGTTTCCCTGTAACGACTGAAAACGGTGAATACAAAATCGTTCAAGGTCTAGAAATCGACGAATTCAGTCAAGAGCGTATCAACTTCACGTTGAATGAACTTGAAGAAGAGCGCGCAGCAATTGCTGACATGCTTAAATAATTTGATCTTTTCAGATTAAGTTGAAAAAGCACTCCATTTGGGGTGCTTTTTTTATATCACTCACTTTAATCAACAAAAAATAACAAGCTGTGAAGGAGAGACAACTGAGTTTTCGCTATGAGCCATCTAAGGTAGAGACAAGATTATAGATAAAAAACAATGGAGGTTCTGATGTTAGAGCAACGCCCCACCTTCGAACTTTTCTTTGAACAATTGGGTCTGGATTCGAGTCCGGAAGCGATTGACGAGTTTATTAGCACGCATCAAATTGGTATGGATGTACCACTGCATAAAGCTCCTTTTTGGAGCAAATCACAGCATGACTTTCTGATCAGTCACTGGAAGAAAGATGATGACTGGGCCATTTTTGTTGATGTATTAAATGAACAATTACATATTGAGGCGGAGGGCTCCGGTTCCTGTGACATACCCGGCCATAAATCAACCTAAGAATTCCAATCTCAACACGCTCATAATTTAACGCTACGATGGAGGCTCTTTATGCTTACGGAACAACAGTTAACTTTAGAATTATTATTTGAACAATTGGGTTTGCCTTCTGATGAAGCCTCAATTACTCAATTTACCCATACCCATCAATTGCCATCTGAAGTGGCATTACCGGATGCTGAATTCTGGAGTGAGGGACAAAGTGCCTTCCTGCGTGAACATTGGCACCAAGATGATGAGTGGATTGTCATTATTGACAAGTTAAATCAGCTTTTACATGTGGAAAGTGACAAGCAGAGCACTTAAATGCATTCGTACAAAAAGAAACAACAAACCTAGTCAAATGACTAGGTTTTTTTTGTCTTATCTTATAAGTTAGATCTATAAATAATTACAATTTATCTGATATAAGGAGGGCGCGATGCTCGCAAAGAACCAACCATCCTTAGAGCTCTTGTTTTCTCAGCTCGGTCTCGCCAATAGTCCTGCGGCTATTGAATTGTATATACGTACCCATCAACTGCCAGCAGGGCTGTCCTTGCACGATGCGCCGTTTTGGAATAAAGCCCAACGTTCATTGTTGATCAGCCATTTGGTACAAGATGATGATTGGGCAATTTGGGTCGATGAACTGAATCAGCAACTGCACATGGACGCTTATAGACGTCAACTTGCTTGATCATTTTTCCTATATTTTCTGATATTTAAAATAAGATGATATAGCTTGTATTAAAAAACGCCTCATTTGAGGCGTTTTTGTTCTTTGGCTTAATGCATTTTGCTTTTTAATATTTTGTTAAACCATTCGTGCTGACGATAATCATTAAATGCATGATGCTGCTGTAATAATTCCAGCTCAAATTCGGCAGTGGTGGTGTACTTACCTAACCAGTGGCGGGTCAGGGCCGGCTCATTTTTACTGGCACTGGCATAGGCCAGAAAGAAATAAATGTCCCCATGTTCATAACTGGCCATTGGCTTTAAAATTTGCTGAGTAATCAGGGCGAAATGGTGCTCTTTGGTCAATTCAAAAAACATCATATAAGCCTTGGCCAGATGCAAAGATAGGTTGATATACATGCGCAGCGGCATTTCTTCAAATTCTACCCGGCCTTGTTCCAGCAACACTACGGCTTCTTGCAGGAAATGTCGCTGTTCCTGACGCAGTTCACTTAAAGTCACCAGCTGTAAACGAAGATCAGCACGTTCAAGCGTTAATTCCGGCGTATTGCCTTTTAAATACAATTGGTCAGTTTCACCCAGACGTTGAATAATCTGTTTGGTCGTTAATCGCATCAACGCAATCCTCATTTCTCAATAATGGCTATATGAGGTTAAAAATTAAAATTTAAAGCGGCATTGCGTCTTAGAGTAGTGAGGTATCACTTCTTAGCCAGGCGGTAATGGATAGGCGTTGCTGTTTAGAGATTAAAACTTCATGTAATAAATCGCTCTGGAACAGCGCCATTCGGTTCGGTTTTGGCTGGATAATATGCCACTGGCCATGTTTGTCCTGCAGGCGTAGTTCACCGCCCCAGTCCGTCTGCCATTGTCCATGTAAATAATACACACTGGAAATCATCCGGCCATTTTTATCTTGAGGATTGTCGCGGTGCAGGGTATAGAACTCACCCGCGTGATAGCAAGCGAAATGTGCTTCGACATCTTTGATGCCTAAATAAAACGCGCGGTTTAAAATTTGAGAAAATTGTTGAAGGGTTTGAATATGTCGGTGGGAAATTTGAAATTCAGGTTGTAACCAAAGAATATGATCACTACGGATGTTGTTAACGACACCATTTTGAATGGCTGCATTACGAAATTCGTTTAAGTGGCTTAAGCATTCTTGACTCACTGCATGTTGATATTCGCTAGAGTAAGCATCGTCAACAATACTAAAGCCATGTTGATCTAAATCATCTAAGATTTGATCAACATTCCAATCCCCTGGGATGATAACTGCTTCCATTTTTTCAATTCTCGATAGTGTGATAAAAAAAGGTCCGCTATTTTAGTGCAATAATCGTTTCTGAACGAAATAGTTTTTCATGTTAAAATAGCAATTGATCTTAGGAATAATTGAAACATGAATTACCGTCACTCTTACCACGCAGGCAACTTTGCCGATGTCATGAAGCACGTTTTATTGCTTCAGTTGTTGACTCGACTGAATGCAAAAGACAAACCTTATCGCTATGTAGATACACATGGTGGTGCAGGTAAGTATGATTTGTCGACTGCCGAAGCGCAAAAATCAGGTGAGTTTTTAAACGGTATTCATCGTCTGGTTAAGCTTGATGATTCGATCAAGCGTAATGCACCTGAAGGCGTACAACAATATTTGAAAATTGTTGAAAATATGCGTGAAAACTTTGGTAAGGGTGCTTATCCGGGTTCACCGTGGTTTGCGCTAGAAGGCATGCGTGAGATTGATAAAGCGACCATTTTTGAAATGCAGCGTGATGTGTTCCAGCAACTTCGTCATAATATTTTTGACAAGCGTGCAGGTTTGCATGAGCGTGATGCATACGAAGGTCTTTTAGCAGTCATTCCACCAAAAGAAAAACGTGGTCTGGTGATGATCGATCCACCGTATGAGCTGGAGCGTAAAGATTTTCCGCAGTTGGTAGAACTGCTAGTTGCTGCTTATAAGAAATGGCCGACAGGTGTATTCGCCGTTTGGTATCCAATTAAAGACCGTGCCATGATTGAACGCTTTGAGAAGAAAATGTTCAAGACCGGTATCCGCCGTCAACTGGTTTGTGAAGTCTGTGTATGGCCGGATGATACTCCAGTGGGCTTGAACGGTTGTGGTTTGCTGGTGATTAACCCGCCTTGGAAATTCTCTGAAGATGCAGATGAAGCACTACAGTGGTTATTCCCGCATCTTCGCATGAGTGAAAATGGTGGTCACGCTGCAGTTCGCTGGTTAGTGGGCGAGTAATTTTTTTAAAGATCAGGTCATAGCTAGGATCGACAAGAATGACAAATATAAGCAAACCGGAACGCGACTCTTCAACTGAAGTGCCTTTTGATGGCATCACCTTTGAGGTGGAAGAAGAGGAGCATACCCAGGAAGGGCAAAAAGTTAAGCGTCGAGGCATCTATCTATGGCCGAACCTGATTACAACGGCAGCGTTGTTGTCAGGTTTCTACTCGATTATTGCCAGTATGAATGGGGATTTTCAGCAAGCCATTTATGCGATTTTTATTGCGGCATTACTGGATGGATTGGATGGTCGTGTAGCACGTGCGATTGGCGCACAAAGTCCGTTTGGCGAACAGTTCGATTCTCTTTCTGACATGCTGGCTTTTGGTGTGGCTCCCGCTATTTTGATGTATAGCTGGGGCTTGAGTGATTTGGGCCGTATTGGTCTGGCGGCTTGTTTTGTTTATACCGCATGTGCTGCGTTCCGTCTGGCACGTTTCAATGTACAGATTGGTGTGGTCGATAAACGTTATTTTATCGGTGTGGCAAGTCCTCTGGCTGCCATCATGATTGTATCATTAGTCTGGGTCGGTCTGGATTTTCCAGAAATCTTTGATATTCGTGAACCTTCTCTTCAGGTCATTAATGCAGTGGTCATTATTGCGGTGGGCTTGTTGATGATTTCCAATATCAAATATTATTCATTCAAAACAGTAGAACGTAAACGGGTTCCATTTTTTGTCCTACCAATTGCCGTATTCGTCTTTGCAGCGATGACTTATAATATTCCTGTCGGTATTCTGGTCATTTCTATTCTCTATGCCTTGTCTGGTTTCGTGACCACCTTTATGGCAAAAAGATCGAGTACATTATAAAAAAGATAAGGAGTCTGAAATGCGGTTTCTTCAAGATTTTCTAGATCGTTCGAAACAGCTGAATCAGACTCCTACTGTTTCGCGCTATCCTGCCTATCATGGCCCTACCTCAAAATATAAAATTATTCATCAAGGATTAATGATCCCCGGACTTCCGGCACCGCTCTATTATTTAAACTTTCTGAGTATTATCGGGCAACCCAATGCCCCCATGCTGGCAAACCCCAGTGCAATTGAAACCACAGCCCTGGATACCACCACCGTGATTTGCAGTTCGAGTCCGCATATGGTGGGGCAATTGCATCACTATTCGGTCAAGCAGGACTGTCATTTTAAATCGGGTCTGTTTCAGTTTCTGGATCGGGAGCAATTGAGTGGAAGTTTTCCAAATTTTCGTTTGCAGCGTTTTGACTCGGAACTCAGTTTTGATTTAAATATTCAAACCACTCAACTGATTTCTCATTTTACCCAAATGCGGTTTTCCTTGGCAGATCACTGGTCTTTGCTGTGTCATTGTCAGGGAACAGTGAATTATAAAGCGCAGCAGTATACGATCGATAGTCTGGGAAGCTTTGAATACGCCCGGAGTTTTAACTTTCCCTATCTGCCTTTGGCTTTCCTGACTTATCAAATTATTAATCTCAGTGAAAACCGGCAACTGTTGTTGGCACAAATTCGGGATGGTTTTAATCGTATTGTTCAGTCGCGGATATATCTTCGTGATTTAAAAAACATGCGGACCCAAATGTTCGATCGCAAAGTTTATTTTAAAGTTCATCGTGTTTATCCGCGTGTTACGACACCCAATCGACAAAGTATGTATTTGCCGCGCGAATTTGAATGGTGTTATGAAAATGCAGACGGTACTTGTATCTGGGTACAAGGTCAAAGTCGTGGAGATTTTAAATTTGGCCTGGCAGCGGGCTATGTAGGAAGTTTTAGTTATCAAGTAAAAATAAATGAAGAAACCGAAAGTGGGGAGGGGGGCTATTGTGAATACATAGATTGCCGGCCTTTACGCTTTCAGGAACAGAATAAAACTGAAAAAAGATTAAGTCATTTATCCAATTCAGTCCCTTTACTGCTCAAGAAATGAAGAAAATTGCGATTTTTGTAGAATAAATAAACAGTCGTGGCATTTTTGCCGAATTATTTAAAAATAGGGGTTGTATTGGGTTGGGAATCCTGTAGAATGCACATCCATCGGCGGTGATGAAGATTAAAACTTCTGATAAAACAGTGACTTAGTTAAGTTTGATTGA